>NZ_JAEVHN010000014.1:0-32224 GCF_016803375.1 Micromonospora sp. 4G55 | reverse complement strand
GGCTGCGCCTGCGCCGGGGGCTGCGCCTGCGCCGGGGGCTGCGCCTGCGCCGGGGGCTGCGCCTCCGCCGGCCGCTGCGCCTCTGTCGGGAGCTGCACTCTTGCCGGGAGTGGTCTTCCCGGCCTGGGCCTGCTGCGCACCCTGCACGATGTCGCGGACGCCGCCGAAGATCCCGTCGAGCCGCTGCACCCGGGCCTGGGTCACCTGCGGGTCCGCGAGCTGGCCGGTCCGCTTCCCGGTCAGCTGCTCGGTGATGGCCCACGCCTGGTCCAGCCGGGTGGCCATGGCCACCTCCCACGGGACCATCGGGCAGGCGGCCCCGGCGACGTCCACCTCGCCGTCGCAGCCGGCGGCGGCGCGGCGTTGCTGGATCAGGTCGACCACGGCCTGCCGGTTGGCGATCCGGGCCGGCGAGTTGGCGTCTGGATTCTGCCGCTGTCCGGCGATGAAGGTCAGGTTGTTGCGCAGGGCCGTGTCCAGGCCCTGGCAGTTCTCCGCCGCCTGACCGGTCCCGGTCGCGACCGCGAACGCCGCGCCGGCCGTCACCGCGAGCGCGACCCCGCCGGCGATCTTCCGCTGACGGGACGAACCCGCCACCCCTCGTCTGCTCCTCGTGCCCCTGCTCCACGCCATCGAAGCTCCTCTGCCTCGTCGTCACGGGTGTCCGGCATCCGGTGCGGGATACGGCGGCGACTGCGGAGACGGTTCACGTCGCGGCACGGCGGCGACGCAAAGTTCGACGGAGGGTGAGAGTTGGGGCGTTGCCGGCTACTGCGAGTAGTGCGTGGCCGGTCGATTCTCCGGTGAGCGATATGCCTCTGAGGCATATTTATGACTCACAGGCATATCGCTCACCACGAACATGTGTCCCCGGCGGCGACCTGACCAACCGGCCCGCGACCCGACCAAACCGGCAGGCGACCTGACCAACCGGCCCGCGAGCTGACTGATCGGCCCACGACCCGACCCACCGGCCCGCGACCCAAGCCGCGACCCGGCCAAGCCGCGACCCGGCCAAGCGGCGCCCCGGTCGCCGAGCGGCCCGCGGTCCGACCGTCTCCCGCGTCGCCGCCGCGCGAGCTGGCCGACTGGCCGGCGACGAGGGCGACGAGGGCGACGAGTCCGACGACCCGCGCTGACCTCGGGACGGAGACGGGAGACGGCCGGCCGACCGGCAGCGGCCCGGTCAGTCGCGGCGGAGCCAGAGCACCCCCAGCGGCGGGACCCGCAGCGCCACCGACGCCGGCATCCCGTGCCACGGCACGTCCTGCGCGTGTACCGCGCCGAGGTTGCCGACCCCGGAGCCGCCGTAATGGTGCGCGTCGGTGTTGATCACCTCGGTCCAGGTGCCGCCGGCCGGCAGCCCGATCCGGTAGTCCTCTAGCGGCAGCGCGGAGAAGTTCGCCACGCAGACCAGCGTCGCGCCGTCGGGGGCGATCCGGACGAACGAGACGGCGTTGTGGGCGACGTCGTCACCGGCGATCCACCGGAAGCCGGCCGGGTCGGTGTCCTGCGCCCAGAGCGCCGGCGTCGCCCGGTAGACCGTGTTGAGGTCCCCGACGAGGCGTTGCACGCCGGCCCGGGCCGGGTCGTGGGTCAGGTACCAGTCGAGGCCGCGCTCCTCGCTCCACTCCCGGTCGTCGGCCAGCTCGCAGCCCATGAAGAGCAGTTGCTTGCCCGGGTGCGCCCACATGTACGCCAGCAGCGCCCGCACGTTGGCCAGCCGCTGCCAGGTGTCGCCGGGCATCTTGGCGGCGAGCGAACCCTTGCCGTGCACCACCTCGTCGTGGCTGATCGGCAGCACGTAGTTCTCGCTCCAGGCGTAGGCCAGGGAGAAGGTGAGCTGATGGTGGTGGTGCTGCCGGTAGATCGGGTCCTTGGCGGTGTAGAGCAGGGTGTCGTGCATCCAGCCCATGTTCCACTTGAACCCGAAGCCGAGCCCGCCGTCGGCGGTCGGCCGGGTCACCCCGGGCCAGGCGGTGGACTCCTCGGCGACCATCACCACCCCGGCGTGGTGCTTGTAGACGGTGGCGTTGACCTCCTGGAGGAACGCGATCGCCTCCAGGTTCTCCCGGCCGCCGTGCACGTTCGGGGCCCACTGCCCCTCCTGGCGGGAGTAGTCCAGGTAGAGCATCGAGGCGACGGCGTCCACCCGCAGGCCGTCGACGTGGAACTCCTCGCACCAGTAGAGCGCGTTGGCGACGAGGAAGTTGCGCACCTCGCGGCGGCCGAAGTCGAAGACGTACGTGCCCCAGTCGGGGTGCTCGCCGCGCCGCGGGTCGCGTGCTCGTACAGCGGGGTGCCGTCGAAGCGGGCCAGCGCCCACTCGTCCTTGGGGAAGTGCGCCGGCACCCAGTCCAGGATCACGCCGATGCCGGCGCCGTGCAGCCGGTCGACCAGGTGGCGGAAGTCGTCCGGGTCGCCGAAGCGGGAGGTCGGCGCGAAGTAGCCGGTCACCTGGTAGCCCCAGGACCCGCCGAACGGGTGCTCCATCACCGGCAGGAACTCCACGTGGGTGAAGCCCATCTCGGTGACGTACGCGGTCAGCTGCTCGGCCAGTTCCCGGTAACCCAGGCCGGGCCGCCAGGAGCCGAGGTGCACCTCGTACACGCTCATCGGCTCCTGGTGCGGCTGCCGCCGGGCCCGCCGCTCCAGCCAGGCGGCGTCCGACCACTCGTACGTCGAGTGGTGCACCACCGAGGCCGTGGCCGGCGGCACCTCCGCGTACGCGGCGAGCGGGTCGGCCTTGTCCCGCCACCGCCCGTCGGCGCCGAGGATCCGGTACTTGTAGCGGGCGCCGATCCGCGCCTGCGGCACGAAGATCTCCCACACGCCGCTGGAACCGAGCGAGCGCATCGGCCAGCCGTCGTCCGGGCCCCAGCCGGTGAAGTCGCCGACCACCCGCACGCCCCGGGCGTTGGGCGCCCACACCGAGAACGCCACGCCCTCGTCGAAGACCCGCGCGCCGAGCGCTCCCAGAGCCGCTCGTGGCGCCCCTCGCCGATCAGGTGCAGGTCCAGCTCGCCGATGGTCGGCGGGTAGCGGTACGGGTCGTCGGTGACCTGCCCGTCGGCCTCGATCCGGTAGTCGAGCACCGTGCCCTCGACCCGGGTCTCGAAGACGCCGACGTCCTGCACCCGCTTCATCGGGTGCGCTCGTCGCCGACCAGCAGCATCACGTCGCCGGCGCCCCGGCGCATCGCGCGGATCGTGGTCCACCCGTCGGCGGGGTGCGCGCCGAGCAGGGCGTGCGGGTCGTGGGTCTCGCCGGCGATCAGCTGGTCCATCGCGCGTCCTCCGGGGCGGGAGCGGTCGGGGCGGTGCCGCCCGAAAGGTCGTTCGGCACGTCGGCGACGGTGAGGTCGGCCGGGGCGTGCCCGGTGGGCTCCGCCGCGCCCACAGCGGCCGGGCGGCGCACCGTCAACACGTGGGCGGGCTGAAGATACGGGTCGAGGCGGACGGCGTTGCGCTGCCCCCACTCGTAGCTGGCGCCGGTCAGTTCGTCGTGGACGGTGAACCGCTCGTGCCAGTCGAGGCCGAGGGCGGGCATGTCGAGGGTGGTGTTGCCCCACTGCACGCTGCGGGAGTCGAACGAGCAGACCACGATGACGGTGTTGCCGCTGTCCGGGTCGTGTTTGGACCAGCAGAGCAGCGCCGGGTTGTCGATGTCGTGGAAGCGCAGGTTGCGCAGCTGGTGCAGGGCGGGGTTGTCCCGGCGTACCCGGTTGAGGGTGGCGATGAACGGCGCCAGCGACCGGCCCTGCGCCTGCGCGCCGGCCCAGTCCCGGGGACGCAGCTCGTACTTCTCGTTGTCCAGGTACTCCTCCGCGCCGGGGCGGGCGACGTGCTCGAAGAGCTCGAACCCGGCGTACACGCCCCAGGAGGGGGAGAGCAGCGCGGCCAGCACCGCCCGGATCTTGAACATCGGTGGGCCGCCGTGCTGCAACGAGGAGTGCAGGATGTCCGGGGTGTTGGGCCAGAAGTTCGGTCGCATGTAGTCGGCCGCGGCGACCAGCTCCTCGCAGTACGCCCGCATCTCCGCCGCCGACGTGCGCCAGGTGAAGTACGTGTACGACTGGGTGAACCCGATCTTGCCCAACCCGTGCATGATGGCCGGTCGGGTGAACGCCTCGGCGAGGAAGAGCACGTCCGGGTCGACCTTCTTGACCTCGGCGATCAACCAGTGCCAGAAGTCGAACGGCTTGGTGTGCGGGTTGTCCACCCGGAAGATCCGGATCCCCTGGCCGACCCAGTGCAGCACCACCCGCAGCACCTCGGCCCGGATCCCCTCCGGGTCGTTGTCGAAGTTCAGCGGGTAGATGTCCTGGTACTTCTTCGGCGGGTTCTCCGCGTACGCGATGCTGCCGTCGGCCCGGGTGGTGAACCACTCCGGGTGCTCGGTCACCCAGGGGTGGTCCGGCGCGCACTGCAACGCCAGGTCCATCGCCACCTCCAGGCCCTGCTCGGCGGCGGCGGCGATGAAGTCGCGGAAGTCCTCCGGCTCACCCAGGTCGGGGTGGATGGCGTCGTGGCCGCCCTCGGCGGCGCCGATCGCCCACGGCGAGCCCACGTCGTCGGGCCCGGCGGTGAGCGAGTTGTTGGGGCCCTTGCGGTTGACCCGGCCGATCGGGTGGATCGGCGGCAGGTAGAGCACGTCGAAGCCCATCGCCGCGACGCCCGGGAGCCGCTCCATCGCGGTGACGAAGGTGCCCGAGCGGGCCGGGGAGTCGACGGTGGCCGGGATCGCGCCCTCGGAACGGGGGAAGAACTCGTACCAGGCGGAGAAGAGCGCGCGGGGGCGGTCCACCCAGAGCCGGTGCTCCTCGCCGGTGGTGACCAGCTCGCGCACCGGGTGCTCCCAGAGCAGGTCGGCCAGCTCCAGGGCCGGGGCGACCCGGCGGGGCAGGTCCAGCTCGGTGTCGCCCAGCGCGGCCACGGCGGCCTTCACCCGCACGACCTCGGCGGCCGGCACCAGCTCGGCCGCCGCCGTCAGCACGCGGACGCCCTCGGCGAGGTCGTTGGCCAGCTCCGCCGGCCCCTGCCCGGCGGCGATCTTCTTGGTCACCGCGTTCTGCCAGGTGAGGTAGGGGTCTCCGAACGCCTCGACGGTGAAGACCCAGTCGCCGACCGCGTCGGGCCGGATGATGGCGTGCCAGGTGTCCTGGCCCGGCTCGCCGGGGCGCATCCGGGTGAAGGGTCGCGCCGCGCCGTCCGGGCCGAGCCAGACCACGTTGCAGCCGAGCGCGTCGTGGCCCTCCCGGTAGGCGCGGGCCGACACGGGCACCACCTCGCCGACCACCGCCTTGGCCGGGTAGCGACCGCAGGCGACGACGGGGGAGACGTCTTCGATCGGGAACCGTCCGCTCACCCCGCCAACCTACTGCGCGAGATCGCTTCGCGCTCGGGTCAGCCTGCGGCGCCCACCGACCGGTACACCTCCATGGTGCGGGCCGCGACGGCGTCCCAGGAGAAGTGCTCCACCGCCCGCCGGCGCCCGGCCCGGCCGAGTTCGGCGGCGCGTGCCGGGTCGGCCAGCACCTCGTTGATCCGGGCGGCCAGGTCGGCCACGAACCGCTCCGGCTCCAGCGGCCGGCCGGAGCCGTCGCCGGCCTGTTCGATCGGCACCAGCAGCCCGGTCTCGCCGTCGGCGACCACCTCGGGGATGCCGCCGGTGGCGGTCGCCACCACGGCCGTCTCGCAGGCCATCGCCTCCAGGTTGACGATGCCCATCGGCTCGTAGACGGACGGGCAGACGAAGATCGTCGCGTGCGTGAGCACCTGGATCACCTCGTGCTTGGGCAGCATCTCGGCCACCCAGACCACCCCGGAGCGGTTGGCCCGCAGCTCGCCGACCAGGCCCTCGACCTCGGCGGCGATCTCCGGGGTGTCGGGGGCGCCGGCGAGCAGCACCAGCTGGGTGTCGGCGGGCAGCTCCCGCGCCGCGCGCAGCAGGTAGGGCAGTCCCTTCTGCCGGGTGATCCGGCCGACGTAGACCACGCTGGGGCGGGACGGGTCGATGCCGAGCCGGTCGACCACGTCGGTGCCGGTGTCCGGGGCGTACTGGGCGGTGTCGATGCCGTTGTAGACCACGCGGACCCGGTCCGGGTTCACCTCCGGGTACGCGGTCAGGACGTCGCGGCGCATCCCCGCGCTGACCGCGATGATCGCGTCGGCCGCCTCCACCGCCGTGCGCTCGCACCAGGACGAGAGCGCGTACCCGCCGCCGAGCTGTTCGGCCTTCCACGGCCGCAGCGGCTCCAGGCTGTGCGCGGTCACCACGTGCGGCACGCCGTGCAGCAGCTTCGCGGTGTGCCCGGCCAGGTTGGCGTACCAGGTGTGGCTGTGCACCACGTCGGTGCCGGCGCAGCCCGCGGCCATCTCCAGGTCGACGCCCATGGTGCGCAGCGCGGCGTTCGCGCGGCCAGGCCGGCCGGTTCGGCGTACGCGGTGACGCCCGGCTCGGTGCGCAGCGCGCCGAAGCAGTGCACCCGTACGTCGGCGAGTCGGCGCAGCTCCCGGGCCAGGTACTCGACGTGCACCCCGGCGCCGCCGTACACCTCGGGCGGGTACTCCCGGGTCAGCAGATCCACGCGCAGCCGTGCCGATTCCGTCATGCCCCCGCACCCTAGTGCAGAACTGTGCCCGTACGAGTGGTGAAGTCGCAGCGGGATGGATAGCGTCGGTGCATGGCTGCCAAGGTGCTCGCGATCGTCCTGGCCGGCGGAGAAGGCAAGCGCCTCATGCCGCTCACCACGGACCGGGCCAAGCCGGCCGTCCCGTTCGGCGGGATGTACCGCATGGTCGACTTCGTCCTGTCCAACCTGGCGAACGCGGGCTTTCTCAAGATCGTCGTGCTGACCCAGTACAAGTCCCACTCGCTGGACCGGCACATCACCCAGACCTGGCGGATGTCGACGATGCTCGGCAACTACGTCACGCCGGTGCCGGCGCAGCAGCGCCGCGGCCCGTGGTGGTTCGCCGGGTCCGCCGACGCGATCTACCAGAGCTTCAACCTGATCAACGACGAGCAGCCCGACTACGTGATCGTCTTCGGGGCCGACCACATCTACCGGATGGACCCCCGGCAGATGGTGGACGACCACATCGCCTCCGGCGCCGGCGTGACGGTGGCCGGCATCCGGCAGCCGCTGTCGATGGCCGACCAGTTCGGGGTGATCGAGGTCGGCGAGGACGGCCGGCGGATCCGGGCGTTCCGCGAGAAGCCCACCGACGCGGTCGGCCTCCCCGACGCCCCGGACCAGGTCTACGCCTCGATGGGCAACTACGTGTTCAGCACCGGCGCCCTCTGTGAGGCGGTCGAGCGGGACGCGGAGGACAAGACCAGCAAGCACGACATGGGCGGCAGCATCATCCCGATGCTGGTGGAGCGGGGCGAGGCCAACGTCTACGACTTCAAGGACAACGAGGTGCCGGGCAGCACCGACCGGGACCGCGGCTACTGGCGGGACGTGGGGACGCTGGACTCCTTCTACGACGCCCACATGGACCTGATCAACGTGCACCCGGTGTTCAACCTCTACAACTTCGACTGGCCGATCTACAGCAACCAGCCGCCGTACCCGCCGGCGAAGTTCGTCCACCAGTGGGGCGAGCGGGTCGGCCGCGCGGTCGGCTCGATGGTCTCGCCCGGTGCGGTGGTCTCCGGCTCGCTGGTGGAGAACTCGATCGTGTCGCCGAAGGTGAAGGTCCACTCCTGGGCGCACGTGGACGGCGCGGTGCTGATGGAGGGTGTCGAGATCGGCCGGCACGCCGTGGTCCGCCGGGCCATCCTGGACAAGAACGTCTTCGTCCCCGAGGGCGCGGAGATCGGTGTCGACCTGGAGAAGGACCGGCAGCGCTACACCGTCTCCGACAACGGCATCGTGGTGATCGGCAAGGGCCAGCGCGTCGAGCCGTGATCGAGGTGTGATCCCGGCCGTGGCCGGGAAGCAATGAGCGTCGGAGTACCGCCCTTGGAGGTTGCAGCAGTGGTCCATCCTCGCGCCGGACAGCCCGCCGAGCCCGCCGACCTGGTGGACGTGCCGCGGTTGGTGACCGCCTACTACGCCGAGCACCCGGACCCCGACGACCCGGCGCAGCAGGTCTCCTTCGGCACGTCCGGGCACCGCGGGTCGTCGCTGCGCAACGCCTTCAACTCCGACCACATCGTCGCGGTGACCCAGGCGCTCTGCGACTACCGCCGGGAGCAGGGCCTCAACGGCCCGCTCTTCCTCGCCCGGGACACCCACGCGCTCTCCGCCCCCGCCGAGGCGGACGCCCTGGAGGTGCTCGCCGCCAACGGCGTCACCGTGCTGCGGGACAGCCGCGACGGCTACACCCCCACCCCGGCGCTCTCGCACGCCGTGCTCACCCACAACCGGGGGCGCACCAGCGGCCTCGCCGACGGCATCGTCATCACCCCGTCGCACAACCCGCCCGACGACGGCGGGTTCAAGTACAACCCCACCCATGGCGGGCCCGCCGACAGCGACGTCACGAAGTGGATCCAGGACCGGGCCAACGCCATCCTGGCCGCCGGTCTCAAGGAGGTCCGGCGGATCCCGTACGCCCGGGCCCGCGCCGCCGACACCACCGGCGGGTACGACTTCCTCGCCGGCTACGTCGACGACCTGCCCGCCGCGATCGACATCGACGCCATCCGCGACGCCGGGGTGCGCATCGGCGCCGACCCGCTCGGCGGGGCCAGCGTCGCGTACTGGGGGGAGATCGCCGAGCGGCACCGGCTGGACCTGACCGTGATCAACCCGACGGTCGACCCCACCTGGCGGTTCATGACCCTGGACGGCGACGGCAAGATCCGGATGGACTGCTCCTCGCCCAACGCGATGGCCTCGCTGATCGCCGCCCGCGCCGACTACCAGGTCTCCACCGGCAACGACGCCGACGCCGACCGGCACGGCATCGTCACCCCCGACGGTGGCCTGATGAACCCCAACCACTACCTGGCGGTGGCGATCGGGCACCTGTTCCGTAGCCGGGAGCAGTGGGGCCCGGCGGCGGCGGTCGGCAAGACGTTGGTCTCCTCCTCGATGATCGACCGGATCGCGGCGGACCTGGGTCGTCCGCTGCTGGAGGTGCCGGTGGGCTTCAAGTGGTTCGTGCCCGGGCTGCTCGACGGCGCGGTCGGCTTCGGCGGCGAGGAGAGCGCCGGCGCGTCCTTCCTGCGCCGCGACGGGAGCACCTGGACCACCGACAAGGACGGCATCCTGCTCTGCCTGCTCGCCTCGGAGATCATCGCCACCACCGGGCGGACCCCCAGCCAGCACTACGCCGAGCTGACCGAGCGCTTCGGCGCCCCCGCGTACGCCCGGATCGACGCCCCGGCCACCCGGGAGCAGAAGGCCGTGCTCGGCAAGCTCTCCCCGGAGCAGGTGGGCGCCACCGAGCTGGCCGGCGAGCCGATCACCGCGACGCTCACCACCGCGCCCGGGAACGGCGCGGCGATCGGCGGGTTGAAGGTGACCACCGAGTCGGGCTGGTTCGCCGCCCGCCCGTCAGGCACCGAGGACGTCTACAAGATCTACGCCGAGTCGTTCCGCGGGCCGGAGCACCTGGCCCGCATCCAGGAGGAGGCGAAGGCGCTCGTCGACGGGGTGCTCGCCAAGGCCTGAGCCGGGGGGCGCGGTCAGCGCGGCGGGGGCAGCTCGCGGCGGTTCAACTGCTTCCGCATCCCGTCCGGCAGCAACTCGCGCAGCTGCTCGGGCAGCAGCGGCAGGTCCAGCAGGCTGAGCTTGAGCTGGTTGCGTTCCGCGTAGCGGCGGGGGTCGAGGCGGACCACCAGGCCGGCGTTCTGCTGGTACCGCACGTGCACCGCACCCTCGGTCGACGCCTCCCGGATGATCACGCCGTCCATCTCCACGGCCACCGGCGCCGAGTCGGGCAGCAGCTCCAGCCGGATGGTCTCGTCGGAGGAGAGCACCACCGACCGGGAGATGCCGGCCATCGGCGCGACGGCGTCACCACCACGGCCTGCGTCGCCGGTGAGATCAGCGGCCCACCCGCCGCGTAGCTGTACGCCGTCGAGCCGGTCGGCGTGCTGATCACCAGCGCGTCGCAGCGGTAGTAGCCGTACCGCTGCCCGTCGACGGCGAGGGTGGCGTTGACGAAGCCGGACCCCGGATGGCGGACGAGGGCGATGTCGTTGAACGCCACCACGTCGTCCCCGCACACGTCGCAGGCCAGGCAGGCGCGTGACTCGACGGTGAAGTCGTGGGCCACCAGCCGGTCCAGCGCCCGGGGCAGATCCGGCGGCTCGACCTCGACGAGGAAGCCGAGCTTGCCCAGGTGCACCCCGATTACCGGCTTCGGGTTGCGCACGGCCATGCGCAGCGCGCCCAGCATGGTGCCGTCCCCGCCGATGCTGATCAGCGCGTCCGCGCGGACGGCCACCTCCCCGGCGGGGACCGGCTCGACGCTGGACGGCACCCGGTGCGCGTCCTCCGCGCGCACCATCAACGTCTTGCGGTGGCGCGCCGCCCACCGTTCGATGATCGCGACCACCTCGGAGACGTCCCGGGTGGGATGCAGCACCAGACCCAGCCCCGCCACCCGTACAGCTCACCACATCGGCGTCGGACGCGCCGGACGTACCGGAAGTTGCGTCGGCGGTGGCTTTCACCTCCGGCGCACGCCCGCGGACCGCTGCCGGCGCGGCACGCCGACCGAATGCGACAGCGGGTCGGCCGGCGCCGGCGATCCGGCGCAGGGGCAGACCTTCCGCGCCGTTCGGTCATCGCCGCGCTCACCCGGTCGGACCGTCGACCATGCAGAGCGTGACCTTGCTGCAGTTTCGCCTGAACTTTCCCGGCTGGTCCGAGCCGGCGGGGGGCGGCGGACCAGTCATGAGAGCTCTGGTCGCACGACGGCGGCGGGGCCGAGCACCGTCACCGGGAGATCGAGCGGGAGTGCCCTCCCAGACCCCGTCATCGCGCCTGTACGTCCTCGACGGCCTGCGGCTCGTCGCCGCACTCCTCGTCGTCGGTTTTCACTTCACCGTCTTCGCCAAGCCCTGGGGCGTCCCGAACGGCTCGGCACTGCCCGGGCTGGCCGTGGCCACCCAGTTCGGCTGGCTGGGCGTCTACCTCTTCTTTCTGATCAGCGGTTTCGTGATCTGCATGAGCGCCGAGGGGCGGAGCGTGGCGCAGTTCGCCACCGCCCGGATCACCCGGCTCTCGTGCCCTCGTAACCTGCATTTTGTCGCCTCGTTGAGGGGGTTGCAGATGAACGGGGCGGGCGGGTGAAGATCGGCGCGCCCGCGACCTGCGCTCGGCAGTCAACCTCGTTCTGTCGCCTGGCGCCATGACGGCGATGGGCACCACGCTTCGTCGCCGAGCACCTCGATGCGACCCGATGCTGGCAAGCCGCACTGTAGCCCGCACCGCGCCGCCGCCATGTTTAGCGATCCTCGTTCTTCAATGGGCGGAAGACGATCGCTACACACGACGAAACGGCTCGGGTCCAGTACTGGCCCGCAATACCCTCTAACGCACTACGATCGGGAGTCAACGTTGCATTTCAGGCTCTTTTAATTGTGCTGGAGGACTGAGTGTTTTTCGCCATGTACCGTGGCCCGGGCCTGGCCGATTGGCGCCGGCACGTTGAGGAGCATGCCCGCTGGCTGGGCCTGGCATCGGCGTATGTCACGTGTGGACCGTTTACGTGCGCACAGCTTTCCAAGGTCGGGGAAGCCCCTGCGATCAGTCAGGTCGGTGATGTGATCCGGCTTCGTACGCTGCGACCCACGGCGGACAACGCCATGGCTATCGCGGCCAGCGAGCCGGCTGGGAACGACATCCGGATCGATTACCTGCTGGGCACCGACACGGTGAAGGCCTACGTACCGCCGGCTACGCCGGAACAGGTGGTCTTCTCGGCGGTGGACGGCGGCTTCTGCCTCAGCAACGACCTACGCCTCCTCGGCCGTATCGGGTGCAATCAGCTCGATCCGCGTGCCGTGCACGCGCTCCTCCAGTATGGCGCCATCCCGGCTCCGCTCACCCTGTTGTCCGGCGTCGAGCGTGCGGCACCCGGGCATGTCACCAGCATTGATGTCAGCAGCGGCGTGGCAACGGCCATAGCCGATCCCCTGCAGCCGCGCGAGGCTGCCGACGGCGCACGATTCGATCGATGCCTCGACGCAGTCCTCGACACGGCACCCAAGGGTTCGGTACTGACCTTCAGCGGCGGAGTGGATTCTGGACTTCTCGCGGCCCGACTGTCCGCCTTGGGGCGTACCGATGTCTGGTTGCTCAATTTTTCCTTTGGCGCCGCGGACCCGGAGGCGAAGCATGCGGCCGCGATGGCCAGGCATTTCCACCTGAACTTCGAGCAGGCGGCCTACGAGCCCACGGAGATGAATGCATTTTTGTCCGACGTCGGCCGCGACTACACGTACCCGTTCGGGGATTTCGCCACCATATGTACCAACTTTGTGGTGCGGGCCGGCGTCAAGATGGCACCCGACGTCCCGCAGTTCATCGATGGAACCGGCGCGGACGGTGCTTTCAGCGTCGGCCAACTGGCAACGTGGCAAAGGCTCTATCGGCTGCCTCGACCACTACTGCTTGGCGCAGCAGGACTCTACTCCTGGGCCGGGCTTTGGCGGCGGCCAAGCAGCCTCGAACATCGCACGAGGGTTCTTCGGCGAGCCGCCCAAATGCCGCTTCTGGAAGCTGCGGTGGTGGCGACCAACGCACTCGACGGCGTCCTCTATCGCTTGCCTCGGGCGGACCGGGCGTACCTGTCGCGGACGATACGCAAGTACATCATCGACTGCGCCCCCTCCGCGGACGTCCGTGATCAGTACCAATGGCTGGACCTGCTCCACATCTGCGCCGGTGAGTATGCGGCCAAGAGCTTCGATCCATTGCGCCTGCGGGGAGTACGTGCGGCCTTCCCGTTCCTGGAGCCAGATCTGCTCGCCGAAGCTTTCGCCATGCCGCGGGAGATCAAGTACAACTTCCGAGATGCCAAACTAGCGCTGAAAGCCAGCCTTGCCAGGTCCGTACCGGCTGAGCTGGTTTACCGCAGCAAGTCCGGGTTCGTTCCGCCGCTGGACCGGTGGCTTACCGAGGAGCCGCTGCGCGGAGTTGTACAGCGAATCTCGACAGAACCCGGGGTGTTGGCGGACTACCTTGAGACCACGCGGCTACGGCCGATCGTCAAACGCGCTACAGAGGGCCAGCCGTTGACCCAGGGCGTGAAGAATTTCGTCTGGATGGTGACTTTCTTCAAGCTCTGGTTGGATCAGCAGCCGTGGTTTGCCGATTAGCCTCGCGCCTTCAGGCTGGCGGTGGTGGTGGGTCGGGCACATGAAAGTGCCCGCTGGGTTGAGAAGATGGGACTTGCTGAGGGTCGTATCGCCAGCCGCTGCACGGTTTGCGCCGAGGCACGGACCCGCGCCGGGAAGCACGCGCTGTTCGTGTCCTGACCGAACGGAGCGGACGCGTCGCGTGCCGGCGATCCCGGCCGCGCCACTGGGGCGCCGGAGCGCTGCTCGTCACCTGCCGACGGCAGTGGAGGAACGGGGCCGATCACGATCCTGACCGGCGGCACCGGTGTGCGGCCTGTTCGCCCTCGTGCGTCCGTACCAGCGCAACGCGGCCAGCGCGACTAGGACGCCGGCGACGGCCGCTTCCGCGATGCAGGTTGCGGCGGCGACGCCCGTCGGACCGAGCGTCAGGGCCTGGACGAGCAGCCCACCGGTGACTACCACGGCGATGGACACGGCCACCCGGGTGGCGGCCCGGTAGTTGCCGTCGCCAATGCGATTCAGCGTGAAGGCCCGGTTGACCGTGGCGAACGGGAGGGCGAGCGCCAGCAGTTGTAACCAGATCGCCGATTCGGGGATCGGCAGGCCGAGCAGGCTGGTGGCGATCCAGGGAGCCCAGGCGACGACGCCTGCGGCGATCACCGCCCCGGTGGTCACGGAGATGACCTCGGCCTCCCGGCTGACCGCACCGGTCGGCCCCAGATTGTGCCGGCGCCGCGTGCGCATTGCCATCGGCACCCGCAGCCCGCTGAAGACGACGGCAACCAGCGCCTGATAGACGCTGACCAGGGCACCGAAGCAGCCCACGACGTGCGGGCTGGCGACCAGGGAGAGGGCGATCGTGCCGGCTCGCCCGGTGAGCGACTCCGCGACGCTGTAGGTGAACAGTTGCCGGTTCAACCGGAACGCCCGCCTCGCCCACGAGGGCGACAACCCGGTCCACATCGGGGGGCCGCCGGACGGGCCGCGGCAGACGAGCGCCTCGGTCGTGGCCAGGTAGGCGGCCGCGCCGGCCGCCAGCGCGATCGTCAGCGGCACACCGGCGATCAGCAGCACCAGCGCGAAGAGCCGGGTCGCGGTCATCGCTGCCGAGGCCGCGATGAATCTCATCTGGCGGACGAGATCGCTGAAGCGTAGCTCGGCGAGACTGTTCAGGATCATCACGGCGCCGGCGCTCAGCAGGGCCGTCGTCCCGTACCCGCGACCGCCGTACAGCCAGGCGAGCAGCACGGTGGCGGTGGCCATGGCCGGCGCGCGAGCAGCAGGCGCTGACAGCGGACGGACCGACGTTCGTCCTCGTTCCCCGTGGCATAGAGGAGCGACGATCCGCCCATGATCAGAATCGCGATCCAGGTGAGCGCGGCGGTCATGACGCTGTAGGCGGCGATTTCACCGGTCTGCCCCTGCCGTGCGCTGTACGCGAGTATCCCGGCGTTGAGCACGCCACTCACCAGACTCGACGCAGACGCTACGATGGTGTTCGACCGGACTCCTGTCGCGCGGGTCCGGCCCGCCCCGGGAGGCGCGGCGGGCGAGGGGGCCATCGTCTCCCGCGTCAATCGGTCGTTCAAGCGCATTCCTTTCGCGGCAACGAGCGGGTCGACAAGCCGATGGTTGGTTGCTCGCCGGTGAGGCTGGCCCCACAGGCTCCCGAGGATCCGGCGTCAGTGCCCCCAACTGTCAGCCTGATCCGGTCGAGAATGTTCAAACCAGCCGCGCCGGCGCGCCAGGATCGGTACGTCTCGCCAGCCGCACGACGTGCCTGAAGCCTTCCACCGCCGGCGCGTCCGCCAGTCGGCTGAGCTGGTCAGCCAAGGTGGCCGGCGTGAGGTCCGCCAGCATGGGCGCCCCCGCCGGCCCGGAGCACCGGGCTCCACGCCGCCTGGTCCGAACAGGTGACCGGGCAGGACGCGGACAGGCTCTCGGCGATGGTGACGCGCACGGCCTCCGGACGTTGCCGGGCGAGTTCTCGGCACGCGGACCAGTACGCGCTCCTCCAGCGAACCGTAGATGTCGAACACCACCGGCCGCGTCATCTGCGCGAGCGCGGCGATCACCGTCGACAAATTCTTGATCGGATTGATCCGGCCGATGAAGACGAGTCGCACCGGCTCGCCGATCTCGACCGGCGGCATCGGCTCCGGCGGGAGCCTCATTCTGCCGGATCTCGGTCCGGGCCCAGGGAAAGGTCCTTCGAATCAGCTCAGCTTCGTGTGCGCTGGTGGCGTGCCACAGCACCCGCGCCCACGGCTCCGCCGAGCCCAGCTCCCGGTCTCTGGTCACCATCGTGACCTCGACCGCTGGCGACACGACATCGAGCAACTGGGCGATGGATCGGACTGGCCCCCCGGCGCGGAATCCCGGCTCGAAGAAGTCACCCGTCAGCAGCACGCGAAACGGCCGGAAGGGGGCCGGTGGATGAGTGTTTGCCCCGGGACGTGCCGCGGGTCGCCCCTGATGGACCGTCACGGCGGATCCCCCTGGGTCGCGAATGTGGTTCGAGGCTGAGCGCGTGTTGCCGCCAGGGGGACGTCGGACAATTCAGCCACGCTGGACTAACGCCGAAAAGTTCGAGTCGGTGACGCCGGAACGGCTCGGCCGGAGTGTCGACGCTCAGCCGGAGCGCCCCGTGTCGACGACCTCGGACACGTCCCGGTTCGGATGCAGACCTGCCCGAACCGGTACCTCCCCCACCGGACTCCACCTCATTCCCGCGGGCCGCGCCCGTCCCACGGGCGTGGCGGGTGGCCGCCGCGATAGCCCTAAATGCGATGTAAGGCATTTTCGGCCGGTAATCTGCAGGAACGCCGCAGGGTGTCCCGCGTCGCCGGGCGCCTGCCTCCGAACGTTGCATTCCAGGATTTTTTTCGGAGGAACGGACAGCATGAACAAGATCACGATTCGCGAGCTGGTGCGGCACGGCCTGCACGCCACGTCGCTCGACCAGCTCCTGCTCCGACGCCGCGCGTCCCGCGGTCTGGACGTGAGCTACCTGCGGACGGAGGCCCGTAAGGAGGCGTTCGAGCGGATCTACCGACAGGGGATCTGGCTGGTCGGTCCGAACCGCGACTGCCTCTCCGGCGCCGGTTCGCGGCTGGAGGCGACGGCGGTGCTCCAGGCCGAGCTGCCGAAGATGATCGCGCAGCTCGGCGCCGACTCCCTGCTGGACGTCGGATGTGGCGACTTCACCTGGATGCAGCACGTGCAACTCGGGGTTCCCTACCTGGGGGTGGACATCGTCGAGTCGGTCATCGAGGAGAACCGGAGGCGACACGGCTCCCCGCTGCGGGAGTTCCGGTGCGTCGACGCGGTCACCGTGCCGCTGCCCGCCGCCGATGTCGTGCTCTGCCGGGAGGTCCTCTTCCACCTCTCGTTCGCCGACGCGACGAGCCTGTTGTCGAACGTCCGGGCGTCCGGTGCCCGGTACCTCATCGCGACGACCGACGAGGCGACCGCGTTCAACGCCGACATCCGCAGCGGCGACTTTCGGGTGCTCAACCTGCGCAAGCGTCCGTTCCACCTGCCGGCGCCCAGGTACGAGATCAGGGACGACGCAGTCCAGCACGGGCGGGTCATGGGTGTCTGGCGGATCGCCGACCTCTGAACGGCGCGGACGGGGTCGACCGCAGGGCCGGGCGCGTGCCGCCGCGACTCACGGTCACCGCCGATCCCGGCCCACCGGCGGCGGGTGACCAAAGGTGATTTTCGGGGTTTCTGAATGGCGCTCTGTTTCATGCCGTCGGAAGCGCCGGTCACGATTACCGCGGTTTGTCGCGGTGATCCGTGACCTCCGCGCGCGGAAACGGGTTTGTATGACGGGCGGACCCGGTGTCCAACCGGGCCGACCCCCAGCAGGCTCTTCGGATCGGTGTTCGAGGTGATCGCATGCGTACGAAGGCGAGGTCGGTGTGAGCGGAGACCGCGGGTTGCTGTCGATCGACATCGACCAGATGTCGGACGGGACGCCGGTGACCTACCGCGTGCTGGCCACCAGCCGAGCCTTCCATCCGGGCTTCCGCGGCGGAGGTCCGGTCCGGTCTCTGGAGAAGATCCTGGACAGCTGTCCGGCGCACGTCGAGGTCATGCTCGTCACGTCCGACCGGGACCTGGGCACGTCCGACCCGTACCCCGGCCTCTCCGGGCGGTGGGTACGCCACCGGGGGGCGCTGGTCCACTATCTGCGGGTCGGTGACGTCCGCAACTGGGTGCGCCTGGCCCGGCAGCTGCGGGCCCGCCGGATCGACCTGCTCTACGTCAACAGCCTGTGGTCGCTCTTCTCGCAGGTGCCGGTGCTCGCGGCCGCCGTGGGGCTGCTGCCGGTGCGCAGCATCCTCCTCGCGCCCCGGGGTGAACTCTCGCCGGGCGCGCTGCGCCTCAAGGCCGGCAAGAAGCGGCTCTTCCTGCTGTTCTGGGCGCCTCTGCTCAAGCGGCTGCGGGTCCGTTGGCAGGCCTGCAGCGATCTGGAGGCACGGCACATCGCCGCACGGTTCCCCTGGGCCCGGATCATCGTGCACGGCCAGGGGACGTCCCTGCCCGACGACGCAAGGCCGCCGCAGGACCGTCCCGACGGGCCGCTGCGCCTGGTCTTCATCAGCCGGATCTCGCCGATGAAGAATCTCGACCTGGCACTCGCCGGCCTGCACAAGGTGACCCGGCCGGTGAACTTCGACATCTTCGGCCCACTCGAGGATCAGGCCTACTGGGCGCGCTGCCAGCGGCTGATGGCCGGCATGCCGGCGAACGTCACAGTCCGCTACCGCGGGACGCTGCCGCCCGAGCAGGTGATCCGTACCTTCGGCGAGTACGACGCCTTCCTGCTGCCGACCCGGGGCGAGAACTTCGGCCACGTCATCCTGGAGAGCCTGGCGGCGTCCTGCCCGCTGATCTGCTCCGGCGAGACCCCGTGGAACGATCTGATCGAGGCCGGCGGCGGCACCATCGTGCGGCCCCTCACCGCCGACGCGGTCGCCGCCGGCGTGGAACGCTTCGCCGCCCTCTCGCCGACCGACCGCCGGCGGGCCAGGGACCACGCTGCGGAGGCCTTCGGGGCCTGGCGCGGCCAGCAGCGCTCCACCAACCTCTTCGAAGAGGTACGCCTGCTGGGCTGACCGCGCCGCCGGGTCACGTCGGATCCGCCGCAACATCCACCATTCCGATCGGTGACGTTTCTCGTCGGCTCCACGATTCGTTGTATCTACGGGTGCCCGGTGCGTCGGACACCGGTCGCCGGTCGAAGGGACGTGAGATGACGCGGGTTGTGACGGTGGTAGGGACGCGACCGGAGATCATCCGGCTATCCCGGGTCGTCGACCGGCTCGACCGCACGGTCGACCACGTCCTCGTCCACACGGGGCAGAACTGGGATCCGGCGCTGTCCGACGTGTTCTTCCGCGAGCTACGGATGCGCGAACCCGATCGGTTCCTCAACGTCGACACCACGTCGCTGGGCCGGATGCTGGGCGGGGTGCTCGCCGGTGTCGAGGACGTCATCCGTGAGGTCCGGCCGGACGCGATGCTGATTCTCGGCGACACGAACAGTTCCATCGCCGCCCTGATCGGACGGCGGATGCGGGTGCCGGTCTACCACATGGAGGCCGGCAACCGATGCTTCGACCTGAACGTGCCGGAGGAGACGAACCGCCGCCTCGTCGACCACGTCTCGGACTTCAACCTGGTCTACACCGAACACGCCCGGCGCAACCTGCTGGCCGAAGGGCTGCACCCCCGCCGCATCCTGCACACCGGGTCACCGATGCGTGAAGTGCTGGATCACTACCGCGCCGACATCGACGCCTCGACGGTGCTCCGGCAGCTGGAACTCGCCCCGGGAGGCTACTTCCTGGTGAGCGCCCACCGCGAGGAGAACGTGGATCAGCCGGAGCGGCTGCGCCAGCTGCTCGGCTGCCTGCGGGCGGTACGCGACGAGTGGGACCTGCCGGTGCTGGTGTCCACCCACCCGCGCACCCGCAAACGGATCGAGGCGCTCGCCCCCGACCCCAGCGACCTCGACGGCCTGGCCTTTCACGAACCATTCGGCCTCTTCGACTACGTCCAGCTCCAGCGCAACGCCCGCTGCACGCTCTCGGACAGCGGCACCATCAGCGAGGAGGCGGCTATCGTGGGCTTCCCCGCGGTGACGCTGCGGGAGTCCATCGAGCGTCCCGAGGCACTGGACGCCGGCAGCGTCATCATGACCGGACTGGACCCGGCCGGCGTGTCGGAGGCCGTCCGGGTCACGGTCGACCAGAGCCGGGACGGCGTCCCGTGCCCCGCCGACTACCAGGTGCGGGACACCTCCCGCCGGGTCGTCGACTTCATGCTGTCCACCGTCCGCCGGCACCACGGGTGGGCCGGCATCCGGCGGTGAGGTCGGCGCGGGGCCTGCCGCCGGCTCAGCACGGTCTCGACCCGGCTCGCGCCGTTCGGTCGGTGCCGCAATGGTCGTGGTCGAGATCCACGCCCGCCGCGCTCAGATTCTCCAGCTGCTCCGGGTTCAGCGTCCCGACGCACACCTCCAGGCTGTCGCGGCCGGCGGACACTCGTCCGGCCAGGTAACCACCCGGCCGGACGAGTGTCCGAGGTCGGTCAGCTGGTCGGAGCGAGACTCGCCAGGCAGCCCGCCGGCAAGTTCCACCGCGACCTCGCCTCGTGCAACTGCCTGATCATCTCCGGCCAGGCGGGCGGGCGGTATCCCGTAACGGCGAAGAGCGCGTCGGCCGACAGGGAACGGTCGCAGCGGAAGCCGTCCTCAGGCAGGATCCGTCCCGTCCAGCCGTAGGTGCGGGCGACGAGCCGGAGCAGGTCGTACTTGGACACGGGCGCGGCCGCGAGGTGGTAGAGCCCCTGAAGATCCTCGCGCGGCAGCACGACCGTCCTGAGAAAGCGGGCGAACTCGGTGGTGGTGACCCCGGTGTAGATCGCCTTGGTGTAGCCCCGGACGTCGGTGGCCTGGGACAGGAACCAGTCCACGAGTGACCGGTTGCTGGTCAATTCGTGGCCGATGATGGACGTCCGAAGCGTGAGGGTGGGGGGAGCGGTCTCCCCGAGCAGCTTGGACCGACCGTAGAGGTCCGGGGGATCGGGAATGTCCGTCTCCGTGTAGTTGCCCCGGTCGCCGGAGAAGACACAGTCGGTGCTCACGCTGACCAGGCGGACACCGCGCGTCTCGCACTCGTGGGCCAGGATCTGGGGAAGGAGCGCGTTGATCGTGACCGTGCGGACAGCGTCGTGCACATCGGACCGTTGCTTGATCACACCGACGCCGTTGACCACCAGGTCGGGTCGGACGTCGTCCAGCAGGCGACGGACGCGGTCGGTGTCGAGAACGTCGACGCCGGACGTGATGCGACGTGCGAGGTGCGGCGGGAAGAAGCGTGACAGGTCGTCGGCCGTGCGGGCCGAGCCGAACACGTCCAGCTCACCGCCGCGGTCCAGTTCCCGCAGCAACGTGTGCCCCAGCATTCCGGTGGCGCCGAGGACGAGCACCCGCTTGCTCATGCCATCTCCTGTTCCCGCCCGCGTGGCACCCTGCCGGTGTGCCGGGCTGCACAGCCGACGGCCACGTCCGCGAGCAGCTGCGAGCTGACGGATTCGCTCATGTGTTCGAGGTAGTAGGCACGCCCGGCCTGCCCCATGGCTCGCCGGCGGTCCGCGGAGGCGGCGTGCGCCTGTCGGAGCGCCGAGGCCAGTCGGGCCGGATCGCCCGGCGGGCAGGTGAGGCCAGCGCCGGCCTCGTCGACCACCCTGGACGCGTCACCCGGTACGCAGGCCACCACCGGCTGGCCGCAGGCGAAGATCGACTGAATCTTGCTCGGCATGGTGATCCTGAACAGCGGTTCGTCCGCCAGGGACACCAGCTGTATGTCGGCCGAGGCCATCAGGCCGGCCATCCGCTCCGGTGGCTGCGCCGGCAGGAAGTGCACGGTAGGCAGGCGGAGTCGGTTGGCCAGCGACTGCAGCGCGCGCTTCTCGATGCCGTCACCGACCAGCACGAGGTGGATGTCCGATAGATCGTCGAGGCGTGCCAGGGCTTCGATCGCGACGTCGAGTCGCTGGGCCATGCCGTGATTGCCGCCGTACATGACGACGAACTCGTCGGTGAGGCCCAGCTGCTTGCGCAGCTCCCCGTCGGGCTCCGTCGGGTGCATGATCTTCTCGTCGACCCAGTTGTAGACGACGGAGATTCGGTCGGGCGCCACTCCCCGGGCGACGATCGCGTCGCGTTGGCCCGGAGACGTGACGGTGACGTGGTCCGCGCGCCGGTACGTCTGATTCGTGAACCAGCTGAGGGCGTTTTCCGCGACCCGCCGGCTCACGCCCCCGGTCAGGAACCCGGACGCGAAGACCGAGTCGGGCCAGAGGTCCATCACCATGGCCACGTAGGGCGTCCGCCACCGGAGCCGGGCGGCCATGGCCGCCGTGGCGGCGGTGGCCGGGCCGGAGTAGACCAGCGCCACGTCGGCGCCCCGGAGCGCCTTCGCGCCGAGGACGGAGGACGAGGCGGCGTAGCTGAGGTAGTTCGCGGCCCGGCCCGCCGCCGAGTGGTTGTGGCTGGGGTAGAGCGGGGTCCGGACGACCCGCAGGCCGTGTTCCGTTCCGGTCGTCCGGCGCCAGGCCGGGTATCCCGGCTTGAGCTTGCCGTCGGGATAGTTCGGCATGCCGGTCAGGACGTCCACCTCGAATCCCCGCCGGTGCAGGGAGTGGGCGATGCTCAGCGGGACGGGGGTGGGCTCGGGTGGGAACCACTGGGTGACGAGCGCCACCCGGCAGGGGGCCTCGGACTGGACGTGGTGGGCGCGCACGCTGCCGTCAAGCCCTTCCCGCGCCAGCGAGGTCCATGACCTCGTTCAGCCGGGCACGCACCTCCGGGAGCGTGTCCAGCAACCCCATTACGTCGGTGACGTCGAGGCGCTCGGCGTTGTGGGAGTTGTAGTCCGACGGGTGGTGCCGGCGGGCGTCCCCCTCCTCGAAGTACAGCGAGTAGTTGAGGTCCCGACTGTCCACCGGCACGCGGAGGAACTGCCCGAGGTCTTCCGCCCTGGCCAGCTCTTCCTGACTGGCCAGCGTCTCGTGGAGTTTCTCGCCGTGCCGGATACCCAGCACCTCGATCTTGGCCGGCACCTCGAACAGGTTGCACATGGCGGTGGCGAGGTCGCCGATCGTGCAGGCGGGGGCCTTCTTGATGAAGATGTCGCCGCTGCGCCCATGCTGGAACGCGTGCTCGACGAGTTCCACGGACTCCGGCAGTGACATCAGGAAGCGCGTCATTTCCGGATCGGTGACGGTCAACGGCACGCCGTTGCCGATCTGGTCGAGAAAGAGCGGAATGACGGAGCCCCGCGAACACATGACGTTGCCGTATCGGACGATGCACATGCGGGTGCGGGCGCCGGGATTGTTCCGCGTGTGCGCCTGGGCGACCTTCTCCATCAGGCCCTTGCTCATGCCCATGGCGTTCACGGGGTAGACCGCCTTGTCGGTGCTCAAGAACACCACGGCCTCGACGCCGTTCTGCACCGCCGCGTCCGCGACGTTCGCGCTGCCCAGGATGTTCGTCCGGACGGCTTCGAGCGGGAAGAACTCGCAGGACGGGACCTGCTTCAGCGCCGCGGCGTGAAACACGAACTGGACCCCGCGGCTCGCCTTCGACACGGCATCGAAGTCGCGCACGTCACCCACGTAGTACCGGACGCGGTCGTCCCGGAGCCGGAGCCGCATGGCGTCCTGCTTGGACTCGTCCCGGCTGAGTACGCGGACCTCTTCCGCTCCGGTGGACAGCAGCCGGTCGACCATCGTCTGACCGAATGAACCGGTCCCGCCGGTGATCAAGAATCGTCCGTTCGCTAGCGAAGGCGTCACCCTTTGTCCTTTCGTCTTCGACCTCCGGCCGGGGCCGGGTCGGGGCGGTCTCGCCAAAGGCTGACGTTAGCCCAGAATCGGACTCTATCTCCGTAAAGCCGCAAAATAGGTTATTCGACGTAAGGCGGGACCTGCGCCCGAATCATCGGCGGCGTCCGGCGGGCCCGCCCCCGGCGGCCGGCCGGAGTGCGACCCGCCTGACGACCGGGCCTCGGAAACGACGCGCAGGTGCGGCAGGAGGCGGCGCGGAGCGGCTGAACGTCGGAGGCGACGCACGGGGCCGCCGGCCCGGAGGTCGGGCCACCCGGATCGGGGTCCCGTCGTCGGCCGCGACCTCTGGTCGACCTGACCGCTGGCGCTGGCCCGACCGCCGGTCGCGTCACGAGATCGCCGCCGTCGTGACCTCAGGTCGGACGCGCAGTCGGCGGACCGCCGGGTCGTTCCCGCGGCCTGCCTGGTCAACGACGAGCGGTGCATTCGGTGACGACGGCCCGCGTACCGTCACCGGCGGGGCGCCTCCCGGGTGGTGGCGGCCGTAACCAACCCGCGACGCTCCCGTTGAGTCCGGTGTTCCGGCCCGGTCGGGGGTGACTCCTCGCCGACGTCGCACCCGAGCTGGCCGCGACCGCGCCGGTTCTCCGGTCGCGGCCGGAAGGCCGTTGCTCGCTCGTCGGTGCGCTCACCTGTGCATCCGCTCCGGCCGGCAGTTGCGCAGCGCTCAGGAGGTAGTCGTCATGGGGGATCGCCGGCCGGATGAACCGCGTCCACTCGAGCCACGAGGGCGGCCCCTCGTCGGAGCACCCGGGGGCGGCCCGGTCGGGTCGGTCGAGCCCGAGGCGCGAACTCTGTTCGCCGAGCGGCGGTACGCGCAGGTGCTGGCCGGTCTGGGCTGGCTCTGCCTGGGGTGCGTTCCGCTCGTCCTCGACTCCCTGACCGCGATCGAGGATCGGCGCTACCACGGCACCATGATCTTCGCCGTCCTCGCCATGTTCTTCGGGATCTGGGTCTTCTGGCGGGACGGCGGGCCGAGGATCACCGTCGTCGGGACCTACAACCTCGGCTTCGCGCTGTTCGTCGGCTTCGCCGCCGCCTACCACGCCGTCCGGGACACGTCACCGGAGCTTCCGCTCTTCCGCGCGGTGACCCTCTGCTACTTCGTCCACGTCCTGACCTGGCTGCTGTTCTGGAGCGCGCCGTCCGCCAGGCCGGCCCCGAGCCCGGTCCTGCGGGTGGACCCGGCCGTCTCCCGGTGGGCCGTCCGGTGGGGCCTGACCCTGCTGACCCTGGCGGTCCTCCTTCAGCTGTCGCTGCCGGAGCAGTACAAGCACATCCTCATCAACGCGGCGGGATTCGTCGGTGTCGTGCTGTTGAGCGTCGGATTGCTGCGTACCCCGCTGCGCAAGCCGCCGCTGGTGTACGGCCTCGTGCCGCTCGCCGGCTTCGCCGTCTACTGCACCTTTCTCTTCGACGGTTTCGGTCGGATCGTCGTGGGTTCGCTCGGCCTTGCCCTGGCAGCCGTCCTGATCGACCGGAGCGGTCGCGGACGGCACCTCAAGGCCGCGATCCTCGCCCTGACGCCGATCGCGATCCTGGTGCTGGCGCGGATCCGCGCCGCGGCCCCGGTCGAGTCGGTGGTGGACAACGCCAATCGGGACATCGACGGCCTCTACTCGGTGGTGTGGCCGTTGCGCGACTTCGCTCAGCTCCTCAGCATGAACGACCTCGGTCTGCTGCCGCGGGCGTGGGGCGGGACGTTCTACGCCGCGGCCGTCTTCCTGGTGCCGAGGGCCGTCTGGCCGGACAAGCCGCTGGGACTCGGCGCCGAGTTGGTGCCGTTCCTGTCTCCCGATATGGTCGGCACCAACCAGTCCGACGCGGCACTCTTCTTCGGCGAGTGGCTGTTCAACTTCGGCGTCGGCGGCCTGGCACTGATGATCCCGGCGGCCGGTCTGGCTGTCCAGTACCTCGACCGGCTCGCCCGACGGATCACGTCGGTGCCGCTGATGACGCCCCGGACGGTGCTGGCGTACGTGACCGGGATCGTCCTCACTGTGGGGCTCTTCGACGTCATCTGGGTCGGCGCCGCCACCTTCGCCGGACGTACCGGGTGCCGCCTGCTGGTGCTCGCCGCGCTGCTCCTGATCATCCCCAAGGGCGCTGCGGCGCAGCGGACGACCGCGGTGCCGCACCGGCCCGGCGGCGCCGGGGTCCACGCCGAGCGGCTGCTCCCGGCCGCCGCGGGCACGTCGTCCTCCGCGTCTGGCCGCCAGGACCAGGCGGTGGGCCGACCCCCGCACGGAGGCGGATGACCGCGCCCCCGGCCGGCCACCGGGACGGTCGGAGAGCGCGGGGAGCGTCGGGACATGAAGGGCCGTCTTGTTCCGCTTTATAGCGTTTTGCGGCTTTTCATGCTGATAGGACTGTTGCATGGCTAAAGGCATTCTCAAGGAACCGGCGGGGCGCGCCCTGGCTCACCCCCCTGCCGCCGCCGACCAGGCCCGTTCCGGCACCTTGGCGGGGCGGCCGTACGACCGCTGGAAGCGGTTGATCGACATCGTCGGTGCGATCGTCATACTGATCCTCGCCGCGCCGGTGATGGCCGCCGTGGCCGGCGCGATCCTGCTCGTCCTGGGCCGTCCGGTGCTGTTCCGGCACACCCGGCCCGGTCGCGACGGCAGGCTGTTCGAGCTGGTCAAGTTCCGCACCATGCACCCCGTCGACCCGGCGCGCGGACTGGTGTCGGACGCCGATCGGCTCAACCCGCTGGGTCGGTGGTTGCGTGCCACCAGCCTGGACGAGCTTCCCGAGTTCTGGAACGTGCTCCGCGGTGAGATGAGCATCGTCGGGCCCCGGCCCCATCTCGTCCGCTACCTCACCCTGTACAGCCCGCGACAGGCGCGGCGGCACGAGGTGCGACCCGGCATCACCGGGCTCGCCCAGGTGCGCGGCCGCAACGCCCTCGACTGGCAGCAGAAGTTCGAGTACGACGTCGAGTACGTCGACCGGCGATCGTTCTGGTTGGACTTGCGGATCCTCGCCGCGACGGTGCGGGTGGTGCTCAGGCGGGACGGCATCTCGGCGCCGGGCGCCGCCACATGGCACGAGTTCACCGGCAACGCGGAGCCCCACCCCGGCTTGCTGCGGCCCGCCGGAGAGTCCGTCCGTCCCGGCGCTCGATGAGCCGGGTACTGCTCTTCGGCGCCGGCGGCTTCCTTGGCCGGCACATCCACGGTGCGCTCGCGTCGCATTCCATGGTCCTGGCGCCGGATCGAGGGGAGTGCGACCTGGTCGGCATCGAACTGTCGGCGCTGGTCGCCCTGCTTCGCCGGGAGAAACCGGACGCGGTGGTGACCGCAGCGGGCCGGATCAGCGGCTCCGGGTACGACTTCGTGCAGGCGCACGTGGCCACCACCGCCAAACTGATCGAGGCGGTGGCTGCCGGCGCGCCCCAGGCCCGGCTGGTCCGGATCGGTTCGGCGGCGGAGTACGGCGCCGTACCGCACGGGAGCGCCGTGACGGAGGACTATCCCGCCAGCCCGGTGGGCGAGTACGGACTGAGCCATCTCACCGCCACCCGCCTGGCGCAGCTCGCCGGGGAGTCGGCCCGGGTGGACACGGTTGTCCTGCGGGTGTTCAACCCGGTCGGTCCGGGCCTGCCGGCCGGCAACGTGCTCGGCCGGGCGGCGACGCTGATCAGGACGGCGCTGGCCCGGGGGGAGGAGCGGGTGTCACTCGGCCTGCTCGGCACCTACCGGGACTTCGTCGACGTGCGGGACGTGGCGGACGCGGTGGTGGCCGCGATCCGCAGCGGGCCGCTCGCCGAGCGGATCTTCAATGTCGGCAGCGGGCGGGCGGTGGCCACCCGGGAGGCGATCGGCCGGCTGGCCGAGGTCGCGGGCTTCACGGGAGAGGTAGGCGACGGCTCGTTGGCGCCCGACGCCGATCGGTCGGCCGCCGTGTCCTGGATGTGCGCAGATATCGGGCGCAGCGCCCGTGCGTTGGGCTGGGCCCCGCGACGCACCTTGACGGAATCGCTGATGGCGCTCTGGCAGGAGACGGCCGCTGGCCGGCCGACGCCAGAGCTCGTGCCGCAGATCCGTGGAACCGGAATGAACGTACAGCGCTCCTGACCGGAGTCGGTACGGTGCTGCGGCCAGTGGCAGGCACACGTCCGACCGCAGGGAGCCCGACAGTGCTTCACTTGAGGATCATCGCGCCGGGTGACCGCGCCACCGCCGTGACGGACGTGCTCGGCGACGAGCCTGGCGTGGCTCACCTGGCGGTCATACCCGGTGCCGCCCGGCAGCCCGCCGGCGACCTCATCCTCTGCGACGTGGTGCGCGAGAGCGCCGGCCGGGTGCTGCACGGGCTCCAGGAGCTCGGTGTCGAGGCCTACGCGGCATCGCCGTCGACGACGTCGAACTGACCGTCTCGGCGGCGGCAAAGAAGGCGGCCCAGGACGCTCCGGGCCACGGCGAGGACGTCGTGGTCTGGGACGAGATCGCGGCCAAGACCGGCGAGCAGACCGTACTCACCGGGGCCTACCTGGTGCTGATCGTGGTCGCCACGTTGATCGCCGGCGTCGGGGTGCTGCTCGACCAGCCCATCCTGATCGTCGGCGCGATGGTGGTCGGCCCCGAGTTCGGTCCCCTCGCGGCGCTCTGCGTGGCGCTGCTGCGGCGCACTCCGCACCGGATCCTCTGCTCGGTGCAGGCGCTGGTGGTGGGGTTCCTGACGGCCATGGTCGCCACCGTCCTGAGCACCTGGGCGCTCACCGCCGCCAAGCTGGTCAACCGGGAGATGCTGCTGGCCGAGCGGCCGCTGACCGAATTCATCTGGCGGCCGGACGCGCTCTCCTGGGTGGTCGGCCTGCTCGCCGGCGTGGCCGGGATGCTCTCGCTGACGTCGAAGAAGTCCGGCTCGCTGGTCGGCGTGCTGATCTCGGTCACCACCGTGCCGGCCGCGGCGAACGTCGCCGTCGCCGTGGCGTACGGGTGTGGCACGAGGCGGGCGGTTCGGCGCTCCAGTTGGTGATCAACCTGTGCGCGATCGTCCTGGCCGGTCTGGCGACCCTGGCCGTGCGGCAGTTCTGGTGGTGGCAGGTGGGGCGCCAGGTGGCCCCTCGCCGGGCCGCCGCTGCCCGGCGCCTCACCACCGGTCGTTCCCGGCCTCCAGCCGGCGGGTGAGCAGCGCCCGCAGCGGGATCGACTGCCCGTCCCGACCGAGGTGGAACTGGCCCGGGTGGTGGTAGCGGCCGATCTGAAGGACGGCGCGATGCGGTTACCCCCCGGGCCACGTGGTGGCGTGGACCGGGGGTGACGCTGTCAGTTTCCGCCCGTCCGGACGGCGGCCAGGGCGCTGTCGAGCCGGGGCGCGAGCGTCCGGGCGTAGGTGGCGGTGAGATGGTTGCTGTCCCGATAGACGAGTACGCCGCCGATGACCGGGGCACAGCGGTCGGTGGGACAGATCGCGTCATTGAGATCGACCAGGTGGACCCCGGACTGCCCCTCGGCGGCCCGTTCCTGGGCGATGCCACCCCCGGTAGCCAGCACCTCGCCGCGCGGCGGGGCGCACCGGGTGAGCCGGTCCGGGTTGGCCGAGACGCACTCGACCGGGTCCCGACGGTGGTACGGCGGGTCCCGCAGCACCACCACCGGCACCCCGATCCCGGTCATCTCCCGCCAGGTGTCCCGTAGCCCGGTGGCCAGGATGTCGTGCGCATCCCGGGTCACCAACTCGCCGTCGCGCACCGTCAGGTAATGGGAGTTGCCGACCAGCAGCAGGTCGGGCGGGTCGGCGCGCAGTTGGTCGCGGACCCGCCGGTTCCACTCGGTGCAACTGGTGTACGGCCGGCCGTCCAGCGCCACCTCCATCGCGAGGAACGGGCACGAGGACTTGGTGTGCGTCACCACCCGCCACTTCCGCTGCACCGCGACCGCCTCCAGCGCCGGCAGCCACTGCGCGGCGTGCGAGTCGCCGGCGAGCACGACGGTGTAGGAGGCGTCCTTGACCCCGTACACACAGGTCAGTGGCTCGCTGCTGTTCTGCTGGACGTGACAGTTGGTGCGGGTCGTCGCCGGGACGTCCTTCGCGGCGATGAGCGGGTCGGGGGTGATCGAGTCGACCCGGTCGACCGGCCTCCCGGCCTGGTCACCTCGGGGCGATTTGCTCAGGACGGCAGCTCCCGGTGGCCCGCCCGGTGCGGGGGCGCCCGCCGACGCGCTGCTCCCGCCCAGTGGCGGCACCGCGGACGTGGACAGCGGCGGTCGGGCCGGCGACCAGACGGTCAGCTGGAAGAGCAGGCCGGCGACCACCGCCGTGCCCGTGCAGAGGGCGCCGACGCCCAGCGCCTGCACCGGCTGCCAGTGCAACGTCTGCGATCGGCGGATGGGGTTCTCGACGAAGTGGTAGGTGAGGACCGCCGGCACCGCGGAGAGCGCGACCACCGCCAGGCGCGCGGACGCGCTCAGCTCGCCGAACCGGTAGTCGGCGACGATCAGCAGCGGCCAGTACCACAGGTAGAGCGAATACGACAGCGCTCCGACGCCGCGCATCGGCGGCACGCTGAGCAGCCCGGCCGGCCCGGCCCGGCCGGCCGCCACCGCGAAGGCGATCACCACCGCTGTGCCGGCGGTCGGCAGCAAGGCGACGTACCCGGGGAAGGCCGACGCGGAGTCCAGCAGGAAGGCCGAGGCGACCACGGCGACCAACCCGGCCCAGGCGAGCACGACGGCCAGCGGACGCGGGGTGCGGTGCAGTCGGGCACCGACGATGGCCACCGCGCCGCCCAGGGCGAGCTCCCAGATCCGGGTGGTGGTCACGAAGTACGCCGGTGCCGGATCGGCCGACGTCAGGAATACCGACCAGGCGAAGGACGGCAGGGCCACCACGGCGAACCCGACCATCAGCACCCCGCGGCGTAGCCGTCGCCGGCCACCGAGAACGGCCAACCCGAGCAGCAACAGCGGCCAGATCAGGTAGAACTGCTCCTCGACGCTGAGTGACCAGTAGTGCTGCAGGACGCTGGGTGCCTGGTCGACGAACATGTAGTCGACCGACTGCTCGGCGAGCCGCCAGTTCATCGCGTACAGCGCGCTGCTCACCACGTCCCACGCGGTGTTGGAGAAGCGGACCTTCGGCAGGAACAGGTACGTGAGCAGCAGGGTGACCACGAGCACCAGGCCGGCGGCGGGCAGCAGCCGCTTCGCCCGTCGGGCGTAGAAGCCCACCAGCGAGATCTTTCCGGTGCGGTCGAGTTCCTCGACGAGCAGGCCGGTGATCAGGAAGCCTGAGATCACGAAGAAGACGTCCACGCCGACGAAGCCGCCAGGGATGAACTGGCTTCCGGCGTGGCCGACCAGTACCAGCAGGACCGCCAGGGCGCGCAGTCCCTCGATGTCACCCCGGAAGGATGCCCGTGGTGGGGCCTCCGGCCTGCTTCGTGTCTGCGTCATTGTCCCGCCCTGCGCTCAGAATCCGGTTACGGTGCCGTTAGGGGTTATATCCCAGGAAAACATTTCCGCCCGGTTTTCGCCATTTTGCGCCGTGTCGCCAATCTCGTCGGAATTCGACCGTCCGGCGCTCGCGTTTTGGCGAGCGGAGCCGGGCCGGTGTCCGTCCGGGGTGGACAATGAGGGCCGACATCCGAAGGTGCGCCGTGGCGACGGAGGTCCGCGGCGCGGGCGGTAGGGTTCTGCGGGCCGCGCCCGGCGGTTCGTGCCCGAGGGGAGCGATTCTTGCTGCACCTGAGGGTGATCGCCCCGTCAGACCAGTCGTCCGCCGTGGCCGACCTGCTCGCCGACGACCCGGGGGTGGCCCACCTGGCGGTGGTGCCCGGGGCAGCTCGCCAGCCGCCCGGCGACCTGATCCTCTGCGACGTGGTCCGCGAGAGCGCCGACCGGGTGCTGCACCAGTTGCAGGAGCTCGGGGTGGAGGCGCGCGGCGGGATCTCCGCCGACGACGTCGAGCTGACCCTGTCCCGGGCGGCGAGGCAGGCCGCCCGGGACGCCCCCGGTCACGGCGAGGACGCGGTCGTCTGGGACGAGATCGCGGCCAAGACCGGCGAGCAGACCGAGCTGACCGCAACGTACCTGGCGCTGATCATCGTCGCCACGATGATCGCCGGAGTGGGCGTGCTGCTGGACCAGCCGATTCTGATCGTCGGCGCGATGGTGGTCGGCCCCGAGTTCGGCCCGCTCGCCGCGCTCTGCGTCGCGCTGCTGCGCCGCAAGCCCCGCACCATCGTCCGCTCGGTGCAGGCGCTGACGGTGGGCTTCCTGGCCGCCATGGTGGCCACCGTGCTGAGCACCTGGGTGCTCACCGCCGCCGACCTGGTCAACCGGGAGATGCTGCTCGCGGAGCGGCCGCTGACCGACTTCATCTGGCGGCCCGACGCGCTCTCCTGGGTCGTCGGCATCCTCGCCGGGATCGCCGGGATGCTCTCGCTCACCTCGAAGAAGTCCGGCTCGCTGGTCGGCGTGCTGATCTCGGTCACCACCGTGCCGGCTGCCGCGAACGTCGCCGTCGCCGCCGCGTACGGGGTGTGGCACGAGGCGGCCGGGTCGGCGCTCCAGCTGGTGATCAACATCTGTGCGATCGTGCTCGCCGGGCTGGCCACCCTCGCCGTGCAGCAGCTGTGGTGGTGGCGGGTGGGCCGGCGCGCCGGCCGGGTCACCGCCAGTCGTCCCCAGCCTCCAGTCGGCGGGTGAGCAGCGTCCGCAGCGGGATCGACTCGCCGTCCCGGCGCCCCGGCCGAGCACCAGCGGCGCCGGGTCGGGCTCGGGATCGACGCCGAAGAGCCGGCCGCGCAGGCTGGGCGGCACGCTGAGCAGGTGGAACCGGCCCGCCGTGTCCACCGCCCGGGTCCCGGCGCGGTCGACGTACCAGCCGGTCAGTCGGGTCCGGTAGCGCCCGCGCCCGTCGTGCCCGCGGGCAACCAGCGGCGTGGTGCGCCGAAGAGCCGGCCGCGCAGGCGTGTCGGCACGCTGAGCAGGTGGAACCGGCCCGCCGTGTCCACCGCCCGGGTCCCGGCGCGGTCGACGTACCAGCCGGTCAGTCGGGTCCGGTAGCGCCCGCG
>NZ_JAEVHN010000013.1:0-32418 GCF_016803375.1 Micromonospora sp. 4G55 | reverse complement strand
TCTGCAGCGGGCCGGGCAGGTGCAGTGCGGCCAGCCAACGGGCGGCGCGGGTGAGCCGGACGGCCACGCGGGTGGTCATCGCGGTGACGAGGTAGACGGCGAGAACGCCGCCTGCGGCCTGTGCGAGGAAGACGATGAAGCCTTCGGTCAGGGGCTGCGCGATCCAGGCCCGGGTCTGTGCGGCGGACGGAAGCCGCGGTGCCGGTAACAGGCTCGCGTGCAGCGACGCGGCGTAGCCGGCGGACACGACAGTCACGGCGCTGATGGCGCCCAGGATGCCCGACGTGGATCTCACCTCCCGCCTCCTCTCCTCCTGCCATGTGGTCGACGTGGTTCGTGATCGACGCTAGGAGCGGGCGGGGCGTGGGGGCAGGGGCAGGCGTCTGACAGACCCTCACACCACCTCACACGGCCTTACACACGCAGGTCACCGACGCTCAGCCGGTTCCACCCCCGAGGTGCTCACGGTCGGGGGCGGCTCACCGCGCCGAAGGTGTCGTCTGATCCAGGGGGATGGGTGCGAGCCCGGCGTCGGCGAGGCGATGGGTGTAGCGGTGCCGGAGCTGGGCGGCGCCGCTGTGGTCACCGGCGGCGGTGAGGGCGTCGGCGGCGCGGCGGTGCAGGTGCGCGTTGTAGGGATCGACGCGCAGCGCCGCCTCCAGCAGCTCTAAGGCGCGCGGTGGGTCGGATTGGGCGTCGGCCGCGGCGGCGTAGGCGTCGATGACCAGTCGGCGGGTCGCTTCGCGCGGCGGGTCGATCCACGCCCAGGTGTGGCCGGTGGCGAGGTCACCGGTGTAGGTGTCGATGACCTTCTGCCAGGCGCCGGTGTGGTCGGTGAGGGCGGTGGCGGCGTGCTGGGCTGCCGCGCGTAGGCGCCACAGGTCGACGTCGACGTGGTCCGGGTCGAGGCGGTAGCGGTCGTCACGGTGGTGAGCAGCAGCAGCGCCGATAGTGCGGCGCAGGTCGCTGAGGGTGGTGTAGAGGCGGCCCGTGACGGTGTGGGCCGGTACACCCGGCCAGATGGCGTCGGTCAGCTGCCGGGCGCCCAGCCCTTCAGGGTGAACAGCGAGGAGGATGAGGCCCTGCCAGGCGGCGCTGCGACGGACTGCGACGGGTCGCCCGTCGACGAGGAGGGCGGGTTTGCCGAGAACCCGCAGGTGAACCGATGGCGGCGGCTTCGCGACTTCGGCCGTTGTCGCGCGGACGGTAAGGGGATCGGCGGGGGGTCGGGGACGGGGAACGACCGTGATGTCGGGCAGCTGACGGCCTGGCGGGGATTGCGTGAGGGTGAGGACGGCGAGCAGGTCGGTGGCGGCGACCTGGTCCAGAACGCACAGCCGCGCCCCGCCCTCCTGCGACCGCCCCACCTCGGTGGTGTGACCGTGGACGTCGACGTGCCAGGCCGCTCCGACCGGCGAGGTGTCGAGGATGACGGCGGTGACGGTGCCGGTATCGAGCGCGGCGGCCAAGCGGCTGGCGGCGGGTCCCGCCGCGCTGTCGCTGATCAGCAGCGTCTTGTGTGCGGTGCCGTGAGCGAGCGTCAGCGCGTCGTCGAGGCTGGCGGTGACTTGCAGGCCGGGAAGTCCCTGTTGCAGTGCGACGGCGGCGGCCGGGCCGAGCAGCATCGTCAGGGCCGTGCGGGTGATTACGGTTGGCGTTCCGTCCGCCGGCTGCCGCAGGGCGGTCAGCAGTGTGGTGACCAGTACTCCCCTGCCGGCGTGCAGGGCGCCTGGCCCGGTCAGTGCGACCGCCGTCGGCAGCACCGTCAGCGGTCCCGCCGGCGTAGCCTCGCCCGGTGGTGAATGTCCAGCCGGGTCGTCGGAGTGGGTGGTGGCGTCCAGGGCCGCCCGGACAGCCGCGACGGTCGTCGACAGCGGAGCCAGGTCATGGTGCGGCGGTCCTGAGCCGGTCAGGGGCGCATAGTCGCGGCGGCGACGCAGCCACACCAGCACCGACGCAGCCGCTACCTCCTCGGCCGTCTCCCGGGGCAGCCACCCTCCCGGGACGGTGACCCCCTCCCCCACGTCCACCGCCTCGCCAATGTCGGGGCTGATGGGTGAGCCACCAGCGGCGGAGGCGGTGACCGGTGCCACCGGTTCGGCAGGCGCCGCAACGGCGGTGTGGCCCGCGCTCAGGGCCGCCGCGCCGGCGACACGTGGTGGCGGTGGCCTGCAGCGGTGTGGGCAGCGGCATGCGGCGCAGCCACCGCGCGCCGGAGCGCACCCGGCGGGCGGCGGCCGCGATGGCGGTGTAGGCGACGGACAGCCAGATCAGCCAGGCCAGCAGGGTCAACCCGGCGGTCAGCGTGCCTTGGGTCAACGGATGCGCCACCCACTCCTGCACCTGCTGCGCGGTAGGCAATCCCTGAGTGGGCCAGCTGGTAATCCTCAGCAGGAGCAGCGGCGGGACGATCAGAAGCAGCAACAGCGCAAGCAGTGCTGCCAGACGCCGTGGCCACCTCATCGCCACCACCAGTGTGTAGCGAGTGTTTCGCCTGCCAGATCAGGGCTCAGGTCGGTGAAGACGCTCATGGGATGGGGCGGGGGTGCGGGCGCAGGATGCGGGTCCACAGTTGGCGGATCCACCACACGGCGACCGCGATGGCGTAGATGACGCCGAGGATCCCGGATGCGCGGGGGCTGACCAGCGCTGCGGTGATGACCGCCATGGGTGCGCCGAGGATGAGCCGCAGCAGTGGTTGCCGCACCACGGCCATGATCGTGCCGGCGCCGAGGAGCAGCCCGCCGAGGCGGCCGGTGATGTCGATGAACAGGATCATGTTGGGCCAGCGGTCGGCGGTCAGGGAGTACTGGATGCACAGCATGCCGGCTGCCGCTGTCAGTACCGAGCTGGTGGGGAAGGATAGGAGCTGTGACCAGCCGCCGCGGGGTGTGCGCCACTGTCGGGCGGCGATGAGTGCCATCACCGACGCGACCGCGATGATCGGGGCGATGGGCAGCAGCGCCCAGCGCAGGAAAGGTCCGACAGCGGTCTCGATGTAGAGGCTGCCGACCACCGCGTACATGCCGGCGATCGCGCTGCCCATGCTCGCGGCGGCGAGGATCCCGGTGCCGGTCTGGACACCGGGTGGGATGTGGTCGGTCGGGTTGCGGGCGGCGATGGCCGCGGCGATGACCGTGCCGGCGCCGAGGCAGGCGATCAGGGCGAACACCGCGGCCATGGCTAGCTCACCCCAGTTCAGGATCGCCGTGGCAGGGATGACGCCGAGGATCCCTCCCCGCCATTCCGGGGTGAGGAGGAATTGAGCTACCAACGCCAGGGACGCGAAGCCGGGCACCGCGATGGCGACAGCCCTGCGCAGCGGCGGCACCGCAGTCGGCTCCTGCGCGACAGCATCGCCGCTGACTGCGACGGCGCCGACGTCGGCGGCGCCACGCACCGCGGCCAGGTGAGGATCGGCCGCCACGATGGGGGTGATGCCGGTCGCCTCGCTGAGGGTCTTCTCCAGCAGCGGCATGTGACTGACCCCGCCGGCGCAGAAGATGCCGGCGACACCTGCTCGGTCGACTTCCGCCGCGGCGATCGCTTCCACCGTCAGCTCAGCGACCCGGTCCAGCGCGGGCCGCGCGGCCTGATCCAGCAAGGCAGCGTTCAACACCGCGGCGGGGCCGCCCGGCAGTGGCACGGTGACCGCCGGATGGTGAGCAAGGGCATGTTTGCCCGCCTGCACGCTGGCGGTCAGGCCCCACCTCTCTGCCTGCTCGCCGGTAGTTCCCGTTGCCGCTGGGACCAGCATGGCCGTCAACGCGTCGTCGATGGCGCTGCCGCCGGCGTCCGGGTCCGTGAGGGTTGCCAGGACCTCGAATCCTGCCGGGCCACGCCGCAGAACGCTGACCTCCGCGGTGGCGCCGACATCGCAGATGACGAAGAACGAGCCCACCGGAAGCTGCACACCTTCGGCCAGCAGCTGGCGGCCACGGCCACCGGCGCTTCCACCAGGCGAGGCTGCGGCAGGCCAGCGCGGTACGCGGCGTGCCGCAGCCACGTCCGCCGCCGGGGCCCCCACCCCGCGGGCACCACCACACGCACATCCTCCACCGCGACGCCCACCGCCTGCTGCGCCTCACCAGCGACCCGGCGCAGGGTCGCCACGACCAGATCCAACGCGTCGACCTCAGTGCCAGCAACGGTGAGCATCTGCTCGGCAGAGCGCCGAGGCGCCGGGATGAACCTTTGCGGGTCCGTGACGGCCGCCTGCCAGGCCCGCTGCCCGGTCAGGACGTTCCCGTCATCGGACAGGAACACCGCGCTGGACAGCGCCGGCCCGCCGTCGAACCGCAGCGGGAACCACCTACCGTCCGGCCAGGCCACGACTGCGGTCGTGGTGGCACTGCCGCAGTCGATCGCTAGCCGCGCCTCCCCCGGTCGCATAGACCCCAGTCAAACATGAGGATCACTGTCACGTCACCCATGAATCACGCACAGCCACCGACAGGCAGGGGCCGGAGACGACATTGGAGATCACTACCTGCCGCCCTCGATCGCTTCACCCACTTGGCCGAGAGGATTGCGGGGAGGGCGCAGGTCCGACGTCAGCCCGCCGGATGTGAGGTTCACGCGTCGCGATTTCATGCCACCTGCCTTGGGGAAGGATTGACCGTTCCACCTCTGCCTGCGCCTGCCGGGCACGGCCAGCCTACTGTCGGCCACACGACACCCTGCCGCCCGGTCGCCGGCCACCGCACTAGCCCGGCCGGTCGGATGATCGTCCGATGCGATTCCGACACACCCTCGTAACCCTCACCGCCGTCACGCTCATGCTCGCCGGCTGCGGCAACAACTCCACCAACAGCCCCCAGGCCGCCGGCCCCGCCGCGGCCACCAGCGCGGCCGAGAAGGCGCCGGCGCCAGCCCCGCCGATGGACGCGAAGGCGGTGCTGGCGAAGCTGACCGCCGCGAAACTCGGCGCCACCCACGGCGCGGTGCAGGACGAGGACAACGACCCCAACGACCTGCTCGGCCGCCCGAACGGCTACACGTCCCGCGCCTCCGCCGACCTCCCCGGAGGCGACACCGAAGCCGACAAGTACGGCATCGACCGCGGCCTTGTGATTGAGGTGTGGCCGACCGCCGATGATGCGGACCGGCGGTCGAAGTTCATCCAGGACACGCTCAAGAACATGCAGATCTTGGGCACCGAGTACCACTACCGGGCGGATCAGGGGCGGGTGCTGGTACGGGTGTCGGGGAAGGTGAAGCCGTCGCTGGCGAAGAAGGTCGAGGCGGCGCTAGCCGGCCTGTGACCCGCGCACGACCGCGGGCCGCCACCCAGCTCGGCACGGCGGGCCGCGGTCGTGTCACCGGGTCAGTCGACCAGCTCGACGACCATCTGCGCCCGGTAGTCCTCCGGCTGTTCCCCGGCCGCGGACCGCACCTCTTCGAGGTGCCCGAACAACCGGTCCAACATGTCCCGCAGCCCAGCCACCGGCCCGTATCCGCCCAGCTCGGCCGGGTGCGGCCCGTTGGCCTGCTTCGGCGCTTCCCAGATCCGGTCGACGTGCCGATAGAGCCTCCATAACGCCTCGTAGTGCGCGGCGCGCTGCTCGGCCGTCATGAGGGCGAGGAACCGCTTGTCGTGGTGTGACAGGCGGGGAGATCCCGGCCGCCGGACTGGCCGAGGCGGAGCAGCAGGCGGAGCGGCTGCGCGCCGAGCTGGCCGAGATCGAGGCGCGGCTGGCTGAGCTGCGCGAGGCCCGCTGAGGCCGCCAGCCGGGGCCGGGCAGACGCGGCGGAGCGCTAAAGCGGCCGCTACTTCTTCGGGTCGCCGCCGCTGCGCAGTATGGAGGTGAGCTCCCTGACCATCTGGATTCTTGCCGTGAGCTGGGGGTCCAGGGCCATCAGCAGGACGGTAAGCGCCCAGAGGAACGCCGCGACGGTGGCCGAGCGGGCGAGCGCGTCGTCCCGGAGGATGCCGCGTTGGGTCAACGCCACCACCAGCGCCAGCGGGACGAGGGCGATGGCGGTGGAGCGCAGCATCGAGCGGAGCCAGGCGAGGAGGACGAGTGCCCGTCGGCGCGGCGGCGGGGCGTCGGTGAGCCCGATCAGCGATCCGATCCGGCCGGTACAGATCGCGCCGAGGCAGGCCAGGAGAAGACGGCGCAAGTCGGCCGGGGTGTCAACCTCCGGCATGGCGACCGCGACCTGATGCGCCCGGATCCCGGCGGCGAGGCGGCGCAGACGCTCACGCAGGACGGCGTCGCTTTCGACGGACGGCAGCCGCAGCGCTGCGGCGAAGCCGTGCTCGAGTACGTCGGCAAGGGCGTTCAGCCGACCCGCGATCGCCCGCCGACCCACTGCCTCGGCCATGTTCCGGCGCGGATCGGCCAGGGCGTCGAGCAGGACAGCAAGGTGCTCGAGCGCGATCCACTCCGGGTGGCGGCGCATCTGCCTCCGATAATCCAGCGGAACGATGCACGCGGCGCCCAGCAGGAGGGCGACGACAAGTTCCAGGATCATCACTGCGGCGAGCCGTAGCCCCATGACCCATATGCCGGTGGGCTGGCCGGCGGCGTCTTCCAGAACTGCGCTCGGCCGCAGTACCGGGCCGAACCCATTGCCGGCGGTCACCACCAGGCCCAGCACCGGCGCGGTGATCGCCACAAGCAACCTCCAAGGCCCGGCGCCTGGCCGGGCCAGCGCCCGCCCGGGCAAAACGGCGACCAACATGCCGAGTAGCGTCGCCCCGATCCGCTGCCCGGCCGAAACGTCGAGCGGTGCCATCAGGTACAGCGGAACGGCGATCCACAGGAGCAGGATCAGGCACAGGAGCAATGGGACCGCACGGACCTCACGGACCGCGTCGCGGGCAGCCGCCGCAACCGACAGGGCTCGCAGGCGGGAACGCACCTGCGGGTCGGCGAAGACCGCGCTGCCAGCCAGACTCTGGATCCGCTGCCAGCGCGCCTGCCGGGCGCGCGCATCATGCAGCACCTGGAACCAGCGGCCTGTCCGGGTGAACATCCCCGATTCCGGCGACCTCCACGAGGCGCGATGCCGTCGCATAGCCTCCCGAAACCCGTGCCAAAACTCCGCTGAAAGCGGGTCCGGAAGGGACATGCGGAGAACGAGCAACGCGATGGTGCGCATGCGGGCGCGCCGTCGCGCGCGGTCGGGGATGGCCGTGGTCGGTGCCGCGGAGGTCACCTGACCCGGGGCAGGCGGGGTCGCATCCGCCGGGCGATCATGGGTCACATCGGCCAATGCGTCCCACCTCTCTCGCCGGCTACCGCCTCGACGTCAGCGTACTCAGCAGGTGGAAATTCACGGATCGTCGCGGAACCACCGCGGGTGCCGGGGTGACGTCGGGTACGTCGGCCTTGACGTAGCGGACCAGCAGCTTGAACTCGATCAACGCGAGGGTGGTTGGGGTGGGTGGGCTCATGACCTCCCGGGCCGCCTTGCGGCGGTCCGCGTGTTTGCTGGCTACCTCTTGGGCGTCGGCTTTAGGTGCTTGGGAAGCAGGCCGCTGCTGGTGACGATCTGCAGCTCCTCGCACTCGCCGGTGCAGCCGGCGTAGGCGTTCTGGCCGATCAGGCGGGCGGTGTCCGGCTTGGGCTTCTGGCGGGAGCCGCTGCACTCGTTCGTGGCAAGCTGTCTGATCCTGGCCTGCGCCTGCCTCGGCGTCGCTATCGGGCGGTTGCCGCGGGAGCGGCTGCGCCGGATCGGCCGGGCCGCGCCGGCCGTGGGCGTGCACACGCTGGTCACCCTGGTATTCGTCGCCCTCCTCCCGTCGGGGCTGACCGCCCTGCTCGGCTCGTTCACCAATGTGGCCGTGGCGGCGTTGCTCGTGCTCGGGGGGTATGCCTGGGTCGTGTTAGTAGTGGCGGCAGCCGCCTGTTTCGCTGCTTTCTTGCTGCCGAGCCCTCGCAGAGGGGATCGCCGCGATCACCTCAACCAGCAAGCTGCCTTGACAACTATGGACAGATAGCATCGACCGCAGAACGCGCCGATACGCGAAAATCGCAGATGTCAGCAACGATTGTCGCGAGGACCAAGGTCTCACGCCCGGACTAGACGAAGATTCCGAGCTCTTCCGCCCGCCTCGAGCACGGCAAAAGACCCACTCACCGGATCCACCGCGAAGTCGGCAAAATCACCGCTCAGAACAAGGGATAGGTTTCCTTCCATCAATGAAAGCTGCCATATCCCCGATTCAGTGTTCTCAGCAGAAATGGCCCATTCGAGCGTTGCTGGTGGTGAGGACAGTCCTGGCCCGCCTGACCCGGCACGGCTCTTCTGTGACGGTGAAGAACGCCAGGTGGTTGTGCGGGCCCTCGGGTCGGTGCGTGTGCAGGACGTCGTCGAGGTGCAGGAAGCGGTCCACGTACTCGCCGCAGGCGAGCGCGAGCCGCTCGCCGTACGCAGTCGGCGGTGAGATGCGGTGGGAGTTCGATGCGCGGTGTCCGCCTCGGGGGCTGACGCGAATCATGCCCGGACAGGGCTTGCGCGCTGCGACACTCGGTCGGTGGGTGGCAAACGGGGGGCGGAGCGGCTGGGGCCGGCCGTCGCGGTGGCCCCTGGCACCCGCGTTGACCGGTTCGAGGTCTTCTTCGACCTGGTTTTCGTCTTCTCGTTCTTCATCATCACCCGGGCCACCGCCGTGAACATCACCGGCGACAGCCTGCTGCACGGCATGCTGGTCCTCGCCGTGCTCTGGTGGTGTTGGGTGGTGCACACGGTGGTCGCGGCCCGGGTCCGGCTCGGCGTGGGCTTCGTCCCGGCGCTGATGGTCGTCGGGATGGCCGCGCTGTTCTGCTTCGCGCTGTCCCTGCCGCAGGCGTTTGGTGATCCGGTGCGGTGGGCTATCGGGCCGGTGGTGGTCGCGGTCAGCTACCTGGTGCTCCGCGCGGTGCACCTGCTGCTGTACTGGCACGTCGCCGGGGAGAGACCCGGCGAGCGTCGCCTGTTGCTGAAGTACTCCCCCGAACTGGTGATGAGCACCCTCCTGCTGCTGGCTGCCGCGCTGATCCCGCCGCAGATCGACGACCGGGGGCAGGCCGACATGGTGCGCGACGGGCTCTGGGTCGCCGTCGTCCTGTTGCAGTACGGCGCCGGCCTGGTCGCCAACACGTGGGGCTGGGTGCTGACCTCCGCCGAGCACTGGACCGAACGGTACGACCTCATCCTCATCATCGCCCTGGGCGAGTCGATCATCTCCGTCGGCGTCGGCGGCAACCTGCTCGGTGAGCCGGTCACCTGGCGGGGCGTCACCGCCGCGGTGCTCGGCATCTTCTTCACCGCCGCCCTGTGGTGGACGCACTTCGACGTCATCGCTCCGGCCGCCCGGATCGCGCAGCACGCGGCGCAGGGACGCCTCCGGGTCGCCATGGCGCGAGACGCCTACGCGTACTCACAGCTCGTCATGATCGGTGGGATCATCCTGTTCGCCCTCGGAGCAGAGGAGATCGTGCGGCAGGTCGCGGACGATTCGATCAACCTCGCCGAGCCGACACACGGCCCGGGCGTGCTGCTGCTGTTCGGCGGGGTGATCTGCTACCTCTGCGGCGGGATGCTGTTCCAACTGCGCACCCTCGGCACGCTCTCCTGGACCCGCGTCGGCACCGTGTTCGTACTCGCGGTCGCCATCCCCCTCGCCACACACCTCCCCGCACTGGCGGCCCTCAGCCTACTGACGGCCATCTGCCTCGGACTGGTCGCGACGAGGTGGTGGTCATGGCGGACGCCCGCCGAGCCCTGCACAAGGCGGTCTTCGAGGAGAAGACCACCCACGAGAAGCACGAGGCCGACTGGCGGGCCCGCTGGCACGAAGAAGCTCCCGACGAGAAACCCCGCTGAGGAGCCACTTCCCGACGTGTGCGGGAGAAGCGGTCGGCGCTGCCGGCAATGTCGGGCTCCAGTTGATCCGTTACACATCAGCTTCACTTGAAGGGTGACAGTTGGCCGCCTCTCTCCGGGCTCGGCTGTCACGGTGCGTAACTGGCGGGCCGCCTGTCGCTGGGCATGCCATCCTCGATGCCGGTCAAGACGCCCGGTCAGCGGCAGAAGCGGACACCGCTGGCGTGCGCCGACCCAGCCGACGATCCCGTGGAACTTTCTCTCGGGATGGCGTCGGATCCGGGCCGAGTCGTTCGTAGAACGGGCGAGAGGCGGAGACGTCTGCCCGATCCCGAAACAGACGTGATGCTCAACCAGCTAGCAGGCGAAGGCGACATCCCAATCGGGTCCTACGTGCACCGGGAGGTAGAGGCATGGCAAAGCTGATCTACGTGACTAATGTGTCGCTTGACGGCTATATCGAGGACGAAAGCGGAGCCTTCGACTGGTTCCCGCCCGACGACGAGGTATTCACGTTCACCACCAACCTCCTGCGGTCGGTGGGTACTTTCCTTTACGGGCGGCGCCTGTACGAATCGATGGCTGTCTGGGAAACCGACGCTGCTCTAGCCGCCCAGTCCGGCCTCATGGCTGACTTCGCGAGCGCCTGGCAAGCGGCGAACAAGGTCGTCTACTCCACGACTCTCACCGCGGTGTCAACGGCCGTCACCAGCTTGGAGCGCCGTTTCGACCCCGCCGTCGTACACCAGCTGAAGGCCACGGCCGGCAGTGATATCACCGTTGGAGGCGCCAACCTGGCGGCGCAAGCCATGCGGGCTGGACTGGTTGACGAGTGCCAGTTGTTCGTCTGGCCCACGGCCGTCGGAGGCGGCAAGCCGGGGCTGCCTACTGGCGTGCGCGCCGACTTCGCGCTCCTCGACGAGCGCCGGTTCCAAAACGGCGTCGTTCACCTCCGTTACCGCCCTCTCGGCCACTAACCAGGGTTACCACCCTGATCTGGGCGCTGCGGCCTGTGTGACGAGCGCCCGCCCACCCATCCGCCGCATGTGAGGCCCATGAGTATTCGCGGGCTGTTTCCCAAGCATCGGAGGTCCATCGCATGACCGAGTGAACCCTTCTCGGCAGAGCGGATGACTGGCACACCAGCGTCGCGGACCGTAGGCGTCACCCGTCCGTATCCGGCATGCTCAAGGCCCGTGTAACTCGTCAACCGGAGTCACCGTGTAACGCATCAAGCGGAGTACGACAGGCGCTGCCGGCAATGTGGACGCTCCTATTGCTCGTCAAGGTGTCGTGGGCGGCTGACTGAGCCCGTAGAGCTTGTTGAGGTCGAGCAGGTGGTGGCCGAGTACTGATGCTGTTCGGAGGTTGAGCACGAGCGCCATGAACACGTTCGGGGTTCCGGACGCGATGAGGACGTGCTGGTGGGTGCCGTCGGGCATCTGCCAGACGTTCGTTACCTCCTCCCGGCTGAAGTCGTGGCCGGCGAAGTGGTCATGGGGGATGGCGTCGTAGTAGGGCCAGAAGTCGAAGGGAGGAGGCCCGTCGACGTCGACTGGTGTTGGCGGTGTCCCGATCGTGGCGGTGAACTCATCTGCCGTCAGTAGTCGCACCGGGCCATGGTGCCTGCTCTGTCGGTCGAGGTGCGAGATGGGTGAAGGCTTCTCGAGCGATGTAGCGCTTGAGGCATCGCATGATTTCGGTCTTGGTCTTGCCCTCTGCGGTCCGGCGGGTGACGTAGTCCTTGGTGGGCTGGTGGCAGCGCATGCGAACGAGGGTGATGCGCCACAGGGCGCGGTTGGCGTCGCGGTCGCCGCCACGGTGTAGGCGGTGGCGGTCGGTGCGGCCGGAGCTGGCTGGGATGGGGGCGACGCCGCAGTCGGGCGAAAGCCGCTTCGGAGTGCAAGCGGTGAGGGTTGTCGCCGGCGGTGACGAGGAGTTGTCCGGCGGTGTCGATGCCGACGCCGGGCAGCACGACCAGATTCGGGCGGCGGCGGTGACGAGGGCGGCCAGGTGGCTGTCGAGGTCGTCGATCTCGGCCTGAAGGGCGAGCCAGCGTCGGGCGAGGAGGCTGCGCAGCGCGACTTTGGTGGCGGTCGCCGGATCAGACACCGTGCCAGGCCTCAGAGCGGCGCAGACGCGGATGCGTCTCTTGCCGGCCAGCCCGCGCACCAGCTGTCTCACGGGTTCGGGGGCCGAGACGATGAGTGCTTCGACTTGACCTCCGGCTTGAATGCGAGCCTTCATCGCTCTGCGGCGGGCGACGCGCAGAGCCCGGATCATCTCGACCTGGGCGTGACGGGTCTTCGGGGTGCCGGTGGCGCGGCCGGACAGGACCGCCCGGGCGGCGGACTCGGCGTCGATGGTGTCGGTCTTGCCGATCCGGCGGCGGGTGGAGCGGTCCGGGCGGTCGACCTCGACCACGGTCAGGCCGTAGTCGGTCAGGAACCGCAGCAACCCGGCGCCGTAACTGCCGCTGCCTTCCATACCGACCTTGACTACCGTGCCGAAGGATTCAGCCCATGTGGCGAGCTGCGCGTAGCCGCGCATCGTCGTGGGAAAGCCTCTGGTGCCCAGCACCCGACCGGTCTGGTCCAACACTGCCGCGACGTGTACGTCTTTGTGCGTGTCGACGCCGACGGTCACGTCCTGGTCCTCACTCACGCTGCCTCCTACCTGCTGCATTGACGGCAAGGCTCGACCACCGAGCACGAGGAGAACGCTGGACAGAACGGGGATGAGGGACGAACCCGAGCTCCTAATCAGGTCACCACGCCGGCCCGTGCAGGTGCCGAGAGAGGTGCCCCCGCCAGCCGGGTCGACGGGTCCACATGAGGGCACGGAGCCAGTTCAAAGTCGGGTCAGGCCCGGCCGGCGGGGACATCCTCCCAGACAGCCGCCGGCGAAGTGGTTCAAACTTTCTGTACGTCTTCAAGGCGGCCCTGAACGGGCCGCACGCGCCGCCGCCTGGGCGCGCGCCGGCCGCTGCCGCTGTCGCTCTGCTGCCGTCACGCCTGGCGCCCGCCGTTTGCCCGGAAGCGGGGAGACACACCACGCCCTTGCCGGCCGGCTTGAGGGCGTCCTTGATGTCGTCGATGATCCCGCCGGGGCTGATGTGGCCGTTGATCTCCACGCTGCTGATCGGGTTGCCACCGCCGAAGGCGTACCGGTTGGCATTCCAGGGTCCAGGCCGAGGTTCATATCGCCTAGGGCGTGTGTCGATCATGTAGTGGTTGATCGTTGACGATGTGCCGGTGGTGCGTCGTGGCGAGGTGACTGACGAGGCGTGGCGGTGATCGCGCCGCTGCTTCCCGAGCCGGGCGGTGCGCGGGGGCGGTGGCGGGATCACCGGCAGGTCATCAACGGGATCTTGTGGAAGCTGCGCACGGGTGCGCCGTGGCGTGACTTGCCGGAACGGTAGGGGCCGCGGGAGACCTGCCACGAGCGCCTTTGCCGGTGGACCGCCGACGGCACGTGAGATCGGATCCTCGCGGCGGCGCAGGTCCATAACGACGGCACAACCGTGCTGTGGACGATCAGCATCGACTCGTCGGTCGTGCGGGCGCATCAGCATGCCGCTGGCGCCCGCAAGAAAGGGGCCCACCGACAAGTCCGGCGACGCCTGGTGCGCAAGATGGCGAGGCCATCGGCCGATCACGCGGAGGGCTGAGCACGAAGAACCACCAGCCTTCGACAAGGCGGTCTACAAGAAGGTAGTCCAGACCATACCCAGCGGTCGGGACTCCTCCCTCTCCTGTCGAGATATGCCCCAATCTGGTAGCGGGCTGTACTCGGCGACGGAGAAGAGACGCATGGAATTCCAGAAGTGCCGCCACGCCCCGCCCGGCTGCGACTGGGCGTCGAGGATGACGTGACTTAGGCCGCGCGGCGTAGGTAGTAGCGCGCCGCCAAGCCCGCCTGGCCACCTCCTACGACGACCACGCCACACGATCCGGGCATGCTCGCACCTCCTTCGTCCGCGATCATCATGTGAAGTGGCCCAAGATCCCGACACGCTGGGCCGACGCAGACGTTGGCCCGTCCCGGCGCGGACACGGCCGGGACGAGTTAACTCTGCTGCCTACCCGCGAACGGACGGTGACACGGCCCTGGTTCCACCGGCCTATTCATGGTGTTGGTGGAACGATAGAAGACGTGGGAGCTGCGAAAACTGCTACGCCGGCTATCTCGCCGCTGGCTGGCGAGCCGATTAAGCGTGCCGATGCCGAGTCGCTCGCGGGAGTGCTGAAGGCATTCGCCGACCCGGCCCGGCTGCGACTACTCAGTCTGATCCAGTCCGCGCCAGAGGGCGAGGCGTCCGTGAGTGACCTCACCGCGCCGCTTAGTCTCTCCCAGCCGACCGTGAGCCATCACCTTCGGATCCTCACCGAGGCCGGCCTGCTCGAGCGCGAGAAGCGGGGCGTCTGGGCGTACTACCGCCTACGGCCGTCCGCGATCACGGCGATCGCCGACCTGTTGACGCCGCCGCGCAAGCGGGCGACGAAGAAGGCCCGCTGAGCGACACTGCCGAAGGCCGGCGCCGGCGCAGGGCCCCAGGCCGTGGGTCGGCAGACCCCGAAGTCGTCGAGGTGGTGGCGGCGCGGTGGGTTCTGCTTAAGCGTGAAGTGCTGGTTGGTGCGGACGTCGCGCCAGCCGCCACACCGCCCGCGTTCGCCAAACAGCGCCAGTCGAACGCTTGTACGAGGCGGTGGTGCGGGAAGTGGCGGGGCGCTGGTGGAACGGCATTTGGGGACGGCTGGGCCGGCGGGACGTGTGGCTGACCCGCGAGGTCAGGTGGAAGGTCATCGCCCGCGCTGGCGATGCCGAGACGGGTCGGGTACTGCGGTGGGATTTCGACAGCGAACCCGAAGCCCTCGCCCTGATCCAGCGCCTGCTCGCCGCGGACGCCGGCGGCAGTTGGCGCAAGCAGGACGGTGACGCCGCCTCGTCCCCACCTCAGTGACGGCTCAAGGGCCCGGCCGGCGGTCGCATCCCGAGAGGCGGTGCCGCCGGCCGGGACTGTTCGGTCAGGAGCTGCAGGTGTTGAGCATGCTCTGCAGCGCGGACTTTTCCGTCGACTGCAGGGTCAGGGCCCAGCTGTATTTCACGGTGATCCACATCTTGCTGTAGGTGCATCGGTAGGACGACAGGGGCGGTTGCCACGTCGATGGGTCCTGGTCGCCCTTGGCCTGGTTGACGTTGTCGGTGACCGCGATCAGCTGGGGGCGGGTGAGGTCGTTGGCGAAGCTCTGCCGCCGGCTGGTGGTCCAGGAGTTGGCGCCGGAGCGCCATGCCTCTGCCAGGGGCACGACGTGGTCGATGTCGACGTCCGAGGCCGCCGACCAGGTGGCGCCGTCGTACGGGCTGTACCAGCGGCCGGAAATGGCGGCGCAGGAGCTGTCGACGACGACGGAGGTGCCGTCGCGCTTGAGGACCTGCTCTCGGGTGTTGCAGGTGCCGCTGATGGTGATCCAGTGCGGGAACAGGTCCCGGGAGTAGCCGCTGGTCGAGCCCTGCGCCGCCACCGTCAGGGCGTTCAGCTGGGACTGCGCCGTGGACTTCGACGGGATGCCGGGAGGCGTGGCCGACGCGGGCTGCGCGTTCACGCCGGCCAGCAACGTTCCCGCGAGCGCAGCCACGGCGAGCGCGGCGGCGTGTCGTCTGGCGCGCGGGAATCGGGGAGAGGTTGGGGTGATCGACATGGCGGGCCTCCTCGTGGTGGTGGACGGCTACCGTCTCTAACGATCATGTCGATCGAAGGGCATGCCTGTAAAGGGATGTCGTACAGCCATCGACTGTTCGGCATCTTCCTGCGCCGCCCGCCGCAGGGCCCAACCCTGAGAGAAGGAGGTGAGGACTGTTCGGGTCTGCCCAAGGTGTGTCTTGCGGTGAGCCCTGGCCGCCGGCGCGCCAGCCCACCCGATGCCGGTGGCAGGTTGCGGCCACCGGTCGCGCCGATGCTGGCAAAACCCGTCGAGACTGTGCCGACAGGCCACGGCCTGTCCTATGAGCCGAAGTGGGACGGCTGGCGTGCCCTGGCGTTCCGCCACCAGGACGGGGTCTATCTGCAGTCCAGAGCCGGCCGTGACCTTGGCGCCTACTTCCCGGACGTCCTCGAGGCGGTCAACCAGGCGGTGGCACCCGGCGCCGTCCTGGACGGGGAACTCGTGGTGTGGGCGCAAGAACGGACCGACTTCTCCCAGTTGCAGCGGCGGGTCACCGCCGGGACTGGCCGCGACGCCCTGGCCAGGAGCACCCCGCCCACTACGTGGTCTTCGACCTCCTCAGCGCCCCGCCCGGCCTACCCCTGCTGGACAAGCCGCTCACCGAACGGCGCGCCCTGCTGACGTCACTGCTCGCCGACGCCCCGGCACAACTCGTCCTGTCACCGCAGAGCACCGACGTCGGGCAGGCCACCGAGTGGCTGCACACCTGGACCGCCGCCGGCATCGAAGGACTGATGATCAAACGGCTCGACAGCCGCTACGAGCCCGGCAAGCGCGGCTGGCAGAAGTACCGCACCTACCACACCACCGAGGCCATCATCGGCGGCGTCACCCCCCGCCTCAGTAATCCGGAGACCCTCCTGCTCGGCCGCCTCGACGAGCACGGACGACTCCGCTACACCGGCCGGACCCACGCCCTGCGGCCGGCCCAGCGCGCGGAGCTGATCGACCTGCTCACCCCTCACACCGCAGCACCAGACGCCCACCCGTGGCCGCAACCACTGCCCGCCTCCTGGACGGGACAGCTCGACCGGCCCCAACCCCTCCCCTACACCCCGATCCTCCCTGCGGTCGCCGCGGAGATCGACGTCGACACTGCCTACGAGCACCACCGGTGGCGCCACCTCGTGCGCTACCGACGCCCCCGCCTCGACCTCGCTATCACCGACGTACCACCGCTCAACAGCCAGCCCTGACGCTCATAACACCGCCACCGAACCCGAGCCGGGGGAGGTAGCACATGCGCAGCATGATCAGGGCGTCATCCACAGGCCACAAAGTTATCCACAACAAAGAGACCAGACATGGCGCGCGAGCAGGCTCGAGCGTGAAGCTGAACCCGTCGGCGAGGACACCGCCACGGCTGCTGGCCACGGCGACGCGCAGGTGGAGCAGCCCCGGCCGCAGGTCACCGACCACCGGTCCCCGCGCCGACCAGCGCGGGGACCGGCTGCAAGTGCAGACATCAACAGACGAGACGGCTGCAACAACCACACGGCGGAGATGTGCAGCCATATACGATCATCACGCCGGGAGGGATCTATGAGAGGCAATCCGAACCCGGCGACGGCCGAGCCATTTTAGGCAGCTCCGAGCATGTAAACGGGACACCGAAGAATTTGGCACTCATTCGGGCGTTCCATCGGTCCGGACAGACTCCTTGCCGTGCTGCGCCGCATTCCGTATCTCTCGGTTCGCCGATGTCGGGTCGCAGCCGGTGACTCGCAGCAGGTCGCTGGCGGTGCGCAGTTGGGTCACCACCGCTTCCCCGAATTCGTCGACTCCCTGGGCTCGGGCTCGCCCAGCCTGCTGTACGGCGTCGCGTACCTTCTGGTGGGTGCCCTCGGGCGGGTGCCCGGCGCGGTGCGCGCGGCGCAACAATTCGACGGCGTCGGCGAGTTGGCCGACGGCGGCGGGCAGGTCGGGGGGAATCGGCCCGTTGTACCGCAGCGCTATCGCTGACCGGCGGGCCAACCCCCGGCTGTGTTCGATGACGCGTTCCATCTGCCCAGCCGTACGCGCGTGGCGTTCCACGTCGTGGCGGCGCCGCCAGCGCGCAGGCGCCAGGCTTACCAGCTCTTCGGCGCCGCTGAGCGCCTGGTGCATCCGGTCGAGGTCAGCTCAGCGGCGGGACCTGCTAGGCCTCAGGCTGCCTGTCCCCGTCGTGATGGAAGTCCGCCCCGGCGACTACAAGAAGAGTGTCCACGCCCTGCTGCGCCGCCATCATCGCCATGGGCAACGGGAGCCATGTGCCGGCGAAGGCTCCACCAACGGATCAGCCGCTGCGACGGTTGCCCCACTGGCGCGGGCCCTGGACCGAGCCTCGGCCGCCGAAGCGCTGACCCTTTGCATACGGTTGAGGCGAGGCAACCTTGCCCTTCGCGCGTCGGGCAGCCCGATTTGCGTAAACGGCAGGACCGTCGGTCTCGGTCTCGGTCTCGGCCATGGTTGGCGTGTCCGCATCCTCGAGGTGGGCGCCTTGAACGGGCTCGGGCTCCGGCATCGGTGTCTCCCTGGATTCGTCGGGCGCCCTGCGGACCATCGCCAGCCGGCAGACGCGGACTGCTCGACGCCGGTGTGGGCGCCTTGACGGTATCGCAACGCCGAGCCCGCCCGATCGACGGTCCGTAGGCCCGGCGCAGGTGACAACCGCCATCAGATCTGTGGTGTCAAGCCGGGGATGGTGTGGTCAGCGGCAGGCGCTGGGGCAGCTGACGGTGCGCTTTGACACCGGCTTGTGCAGCCAGCCGGCGCTTGGGCTGCTACGCATGGTCCGTCAGCAACTGATAACCACCGCTCCCACACGCTGATGATCTGCCCAACCCTTCGAGGCGCTTTCCGCCACCTTGTCCTGCAATCGCTCGGGATCTATAGCCAACCGGCGGCACGATTCGCACAGCGGAGGTAATCCACCCTCACCGCCGCCCAGATCGTTCGGCTTGCAACTAAGTCCGACCGGCACAGATTTCGAGATCGGGAGACAGTACTTCAGGAGACGTCCCGTACTTGCACACAAAAGAAGAGCCTTTACGTAGCACGGTTCCATCTTGCGACTCCTTGCCCTTGACCTGATCGGTGACCTCGCGTGCCAGCGCGTCACGAAGGAAACACACATCGAAGAACTCCCGCCGATGGGCTTGCGAAAGGCGTGCGCGGTCGCGTCGGGGTCGGCACAGGCAACGGCCGATCCGCAGGCTGCTGCCGCGGCGACGATCAGGTCGGCGACGGTGGTCACGACCGGGAGTTGGCGGGTGAGGCAGACGAGGGTGTCCCGCCCCGACATGCCCCGGCACCGGATGACCCGGATCAGATGCCGCAGCGTCGTCAGTCACGCTCGCAAGCTAACAATGCTCCTGGTATCAGCCCATATATGACGGATGCGTGATCCGAGCATCCCGCGGCAGGGGCAGGACACCCGACCCCTCCCCGGCCCCCCGGAGGGTGGTTCCGGCCCCTGCCGCCCGAAGGCTGACGCCGCCCTGTTGATCTTGGGCGGCCGGCCTCGCTCACCGAAGGGAGGTGTTGGAGTCCTGCCAGACCGGCAACTCGAGGCGGGTGGCTGACAGGTCGAGCGTCGCGGCGACCGCCGTGTTCGGTGGCCGGTAGGTCGGCTGGTCGACCTGTGCCAGGTCCAGTCGGATTCGGTGACCGGTGGGGAACGTCCAGTGGTTGCCGTACAACGGCACCTTGACCATGCCGCTGCGCGCGTCGTAGCCGGTGAAGTCGAACCGAAATACGCCTCGGCTGACCAGCACCGCGCCGCCGCCGGGCGGCACGTCCCACACCCGTGCGGCCAGCACTGCCGTGGCGCCCGGCGTGGCGGCGTACCGGGCCTGAACGTGGCCGATCCCGACGAGGGTTTGTTCCGTCGGCAGCGGTGGTGAGACTGCGGTGTAGCCATCGGCTGGCGAGGCGATCAGTCGGGTGGACGTGCGGCAGCCCCCACCGGTGGGGGTGATGTTGCCGCCGGCGACGGCGTCGGTTGCGGCTGCGTCCGGGTCGGTGGCGCCTGAGATGGGCGCCAGGGAGACAGAGCCGTTGTAGTCGACCGTGAGCTTGCCGTTGGCGAGGCCGACCGGGTTGGGCGCGGTGATCGCGTCCGCGGCGGTCGTAGCACCCGCGCAGCGGGTGGGGTAGCTGGTCACCGAGGTACGCGCGGGCCGACTGCCGGCAATGTTCGCCTGCAGGAACCTCCACGCCTGTTCGTTGATCGCCCGCCACGCGCCCGGCGGGTTCTGCGCCCGGGAGTGCCCCACGTCGCCCACCGCGACGGCGACCGGCCAGTCGCGGTCGAGGCTCTTGAGGTAGGTGAGCATGCGGAACGACTCCACCGGTGGAAAGAGGTCATCGGTCCAGCCGGAGACGGAGAAGATCGCCGGCATGCGGCCTGCGTCGCGGCCGATGCGCCAGCCGGGCTGGTAGTACGCGGAGTGCCAGCCGCTGAATGCCGTTCTGAGCTGGCCCATCATCGGGTCGTCCACGCGGCCCGGCGCGGTGTAGGGCTCCCCTGCGTCGACCCTGGCGAGCCACGCGGTGAACGGTTCGGGTCCGTTGCTCTGTGGGCTCAGGGAACCCTCGTCGAAGACGCCGTTGGTGGTGCCGAGACTGTAGAGCCCACCGACGTAGCTGGTCTTGGCGACGCCGATCGGGTTGCCGATGCCGAGAGTGTCGGGTGCCCCCTGCGAGGACGAATACAGGTCGCTGCCCTGGTACGGCTCGCCGACCGGCGCTAGGGAAGGTCCGCCGGGGTGGCCGTTGGGCATCAGCGCGTAGGCCAAATCGGTCCACGGATACTTGGGCACGGCAACCTGCAGACGCAAGCGTGGCAGGCCGGGCAGGTCGCTCCAGTACTCGCTGCCGGCCTGTGCGGCGGCCTGCAGCCAGCTCTCTCCGCCGCCGTAGGAGCCGCCGCTGACCGCGACCTGGTTCCGGTTGATGTCCGGGTAGGCAAGAGCGGTCAGGGCGGCCAGCCACTGGGTGTCGCGGATCTCGACGTCCTTGTTCTTCACCCGGATGGTGCCCGTGGGCGGACAGACCGACCCGCCGGGCGGCAGGCACGTCGGCGCGGCCCCGGCCGGCGTTGACGGCTGGTAGCTGGCCCTCGGGCCGTTGTCGCGGAACCCGCGGGCGGTGTAGGTGAGCACGTAGTAGCCGTGCGCGGCAAACCAGTGGTTGTTCCAGTGGTACTTGTCCGCCCCGTCGGCGACATCGGAGGTGGACTCCCACTCGTGCTTGTCGTTGCCGAAGCCGTGCAGCAGCACGATCAACGGATGGGTGTCACCGGTGCCGGGCATGGGCCGCGTGACATCCACGTCCAGCGGCGCGCCGTCGAAGCTGGGAACCTGCGCCGAGCAGGTCGTCGCTCCACCCGGGTACGCGGCACAATTTGCTCTCAGCGCCTCCGCATTCGGTGATCCACTTCCCGCGGCACTCGACGCAGCCGCCGCCGGGGGCACCGCCCCGGACAGCACCGCCAGCAAGACGAGGGCGCCGGCGTGTGCGGACCCGACCCACCTCGTACGCGTTGGTGTCACAGCATCCAGCCCCCTTCGTGAAGCGGCAGCGCGGAACGGCGCGCAAGCTCGCCTGGGCCCTATGTCGCTGGCCGCCGGGGGGGATGGTGGCGGCCGGCTGTCCGGCGGCCACCATCCCGTACCCGGGGTCTGACGGAGGTGTGGTCAGTTCATTTGGTGTCGGTTGCGGTGAGGGTGAACGGGACCGCGGCGCCCAGCCACAGCTGGGTGAGTACGTACCGGGTTCCGCTCGGGATCGTGCCGGACTCGTCGGCGGCCGAGGACGCCGCCGAGCCGAGCAGGGTGCATGACTCGTCGTAGAAGTACAGGTCGAAGTCGTACGCGGTGGCGGTGTCGCTGTGCACGCGCGCCTCGTGGGCCCCATCGCCGAAGCTGTCCGGCAGCTTGGTGACCCAGCCGTCCGCGCCCTGCGCCGGCGCCGGCGGCACCGCACACGCCGTCTTGAACGCCGTGGCGGTCACGCCGGTGGCGTCGTCGGCCGTGCCGGTGGACGGGTTGCCCGTGACGATCATCCCGGTGTCGGTCACCGGCGCGTCCGGCGGGGACGGCGGCAGCGGCTCGACCCCGGTGACGGTCTTCGAGAAGACCTGCAGTTCGGCGCTCTGCACGTCCGTCTTGGTCTCGCCGAGCGCGCTGTCGGCCCAGAACCGCACGTACTGCGCCTGCACCGGCTTCGACAACGTGAACTGCTTGTAGTGCAGGTCGGGCGCGGTGGGGCGCGGCGTCTGGTAGCCGAACGCGTCGGCCCGGGTCAGGGCGGTCTGCCAGTTCGTTCCGTCGGTGGAGGTCTGCAGGGTGAATCCGCGCAGCCCTTCGAATCGGGAGGTGGTGAAGGCGCTGACCTGGATCGACGAGATCTGCGCCGGCGCGGCCAGTTTGATCACGGCGTTGCCGGCGCCCCGGGCAGCCTTCCAGCTGCTGGCCTCGGTGTCGTCGATCAGCCGTGCGGCGCCGGTCGTGGTGGCCGAGACGATGGTGGCGCCGTTGGCGGCGGAGGCCAGGTTGGGTGCCAGCGCGAACCGCAACGCCGAGGTCTGACCGGCGGTGACCTTCACGCTCGGGAAGGTGTGGGCGCCGAAACCCTCGGCCGCGATGGTCACCGGGTAGGTGCCGGCGGACACCGGCGCGGAGAACCCGCCATCGGCGGACGACGTCCGCAGCGGAGTGACCCGCGCTTCGAACGCGCCGAGGATGATCCGGGCGCCGGGGATCGGCTTGCCGGTGGCGGCGTTGACGACGGTGCCGGTCAGGGTGCCGTTACGGGCCGGGTTGACGTGCTCGTACGACGGGGTGGGGTCGGTGTCGTCGCCGCCGTCGGTGGCGGCGTGCAGGCCCAGACCCCGCTTGGCGAAGGCACCGTAGACCGCGTCCACGAGCGCGGCGTAGTCGGACCTGCTGTGGTAGCGGTTGTCCAACGCGGTGCGGATCGCGTCGCGCATGTCGATGAACGACGGATCCGCCGGGGACAGCGGCATCGCGTCGGTGACCAGCCGCGCGGCCATCTCACCACCGGCCGCCTCGCCGTAGCGGGCGACCAGCGCCTTGCGCAGGTCCCACAGGGTGGCCGTCCAGATCTCGCCGTCGGAGTGGACCTCGGCGCCGCCGAGGTCGTATCCGATGTCGCCGTAGCCGGTGGGGTTCTGGTCGTAGCTCCAGTTGCGGATGCCGCGTGTGGTGTTGCCGGTGGCGTGCTGGCCGACCACTGCCGTGGTGGCGAGTTTCTTGCCGTAGAGGTAGTTCAGCGCGTACCAATCGCCCCAGCCCTCGCCCATGGAGCCGGACTGGTGGGTGTTGAGGGCGTTGTCCTCACCGCTGACGTACCGGTTCGACAGCCCGTGCGCGTACTCGTGCTCGATGACGGACGCGTCGAAGTTGCCGTCCGAGTACGGCCCCTCAAACGTGTCGTTGATCGGCTCCCACAGGAACATGCCACTCCACGCCGGGATGCCGTCGGGCAGGGTGAGCATGTACGCGTTGTCCCGGCCGGTGTAGGTGGGTGCGCCGCCGCTGGCCGCGCCGGCATGCACCAGCCCGAGGACCGGATCGCCGCCCTGACCGCCGCTGGCGCCGTTGTTGGCCTGGAAGTTGCCACCGGACTCAGTGAAGCCCAGCGCCCGAAACTCGTCGTGGATGCGGTTGTGGTGCCAGAACAGGTTCGTCGCCGCCGGGTCGAGGTCCTGGACGTAGCTCGGCGGCAGCGTCTGCCCGTTGCTGCGCGCCCAGTTGGCGGCGTAGGCGTAGTTGAACTGGGCGGTGGGGCTCACCGGGCGCGGCCCCTGGTCGGCGGGGACCAGAAAGTTCGAGTAGTTGGCGTACGTGTTGGCGTTGTTGCCGAAGGTCGTCGGCCCGGCGATACCCACCAGGCCGGTGGGGTCGACGTATCCCGACGGCGACTGGGCGGTCGGCCCGAACGACTTGACGACCGGGGCACCGCCGGCCGGCGCGCCCGGGTAGTTCTCGTAGACGGTGCCTTCGGCGTCGCGCGCCACCAGGGACGCCTGGTACAGCGTCTCCCCGGTCGCCGCGTCCACGACCGTGTCCCACGCCTCGTCGAGGCCCTTGATGAACAGGACACGGTAGGCGGGTCGGGCACCGTCGCGGGTGGGGAACGCCGCCTTCTGCACGTAGGACTCGCCGGCGAACGGGCCCTTGGCGAAGACCTGGAACCCGGCGCGGTCACCGGTCGGCTGCGCCGTGTAGGCCACCCCAGGGGCGAGCTTGCCGGCCACCCCCTCTACCGCCTGGCCGGCGGACAGCTTGTGCGCTGCGTTGAGAGCCCCGCCGCGGGCTGAGTTGCCGGCGTAGGAGAGGACCTTCCCGTCGCTGGTCACGGCCACGCCGAGGCGCCCGCCGCGCACCGCCGGCAAGCCGGCATACGTCTGCGCGAAGTTCACCACGTGCGTGCCGGTGCCGACCAGCTCGTGGTCCCGCACGACGGTCAGCGACGCGACGTCCACCGCCGTGAGGCCAAACGCGTCGCGGTTGGCGTCAATGAAGGACCGAGCCACCGCGATCGCATTCCCGGAGCGCGGGCCGGTGAGCCAGCCTCCGTCCTTGCGGATCGTCCGAGGCGTCCCGAACCGCCGGTCCCAGCTGACCCGGGTAGCGGCGCCCGCGACGGCGCTCAACTCGCGTACCGCGGCGAGTTGGGCATCGGTGGGCCGCACCGGGTCCGACGTACGGCGGACATCGAGCCGCTCGACACCGGATGACCCAACATCGACTACGGCGGAAGCGACCGATGGAGTAAGTGTCAGGACCAGGGCGAAGGCCGCTCCGACGGCCAGTGGTGGACGGATACGCATGGAAGCTCCCTCTGGGGATTGAGTCATGCCTGCGTCGTGCCGGAGGTAGTAGCCCCTCGCAATGAACATCGACGCCGACGGCTGAAGCGCAACAGCCATCGACCAAACGCCAGCCCGCCGCCGATCACCAGCACATCAACGAGGCAGGCATAGCGGCACCTCTTGGGTCGAGTCGACCGCGGCAACCGGCGCGAACCGGCCCACAGGTACCGGTAACGAGCCACAATGGCATCCGACCGTCGCCTTCCTGTAACGAGACATGGTCTAGCCACCCGATATGCCAAACGCGCATCCCTCTGAACCGCCAACTGTCGATCGCCTGCGGCAGCGGTTCTGTCAAGGGTTCCTCCTCGGGGATGACCGTGAAGGCCGAAAGCGGCCCGCGCCAGAGTGAACGCCTAGAACCGCTCTGGCAGCAGACGAGCAGGGTAGCCGACTCCACCACCACGGATCCCAGCGCTGGTGATCATGCACCACGCCCATCGGGGAGACGATCCAACCCGGTCTGGGTGAGCGCTTGAGGAGTGTGGCCGGGGTGGTAATAAGGTTCGGGTTGGCAAGTGGCGCAGAACTGGGCCGACGGGCGATGCGCCAGGTGTTCGATCGGGATGTCGCGATGACACCCCTCGCAGGTCCCGTAGCGGCCCTGCTCCAGGCAGTGCAATGCCCGGGCGATGTCGCCCAGGGCCCGTTGTGTCGCGGCGGCCATTGCGGAAGCCGCGTCATGGTCGGCCCCGTCACTAGAGATCCGGCGTGCCCGCCGGGCCAGCAGCGCCAGCTGGGTGCTGTGCCGCTCGTACTGCTCCTCCAAGATGATCCGCAGCACACCCAGCTCGTCCTGCCTACTCGCGACGTACATGGTTGCGTCCTTCCTGCTCCAGATGAGAAAAAGGGCGGAGCGTTGATGCGCTCCGCCCGCTGGTGCCGATCATGTGAAATGTCGGCCGTTGTGGTGGCCGTCGGCGCTGGCCGGGCTGCCGCCGAGGTCGACGGGGCGACGGTCGGCGTGGCGGTGCCCCGGCGAACGCAAGCGACCGCGGACACGACGAGGTGACGCATCAGCGCAGCGGGTCGAAGGGTCGGATCTCCGCGGGCTGTTGGCCACTGGTGATCTGCTCGGCGAGCAGCTTGCCGGTGAGTGGACCGAGGGTGATTCCCCACATGCCGTGGCCGCCGGCGGCGAAGACACGGGGTGACCTTGTCCTGCCGATCAGCGGCAGCCCGTCGGGGGTGCAGGGTCGCGCCCCAACCCACTCGTCGGCGCGGGCGTCAAGGTTGGCGCCCCGCAGCAGCGGCCGTGCGGCCTCGGCGATGGCCAAGATACGGCGACGGTCCAGCGGCGCGTCGGCGCTGCGGAACTCCATCATCCCGGCGATGCGCAGCCGGTCTCCGAGGGGCGTGCACGCGACGCGCTGCGCCGGGAAGTACACCGGACCGGCCGGGACGTGGTCGATCGCGACGCTGAAGCTGTACCCACGGCCGGCCTGCACGACGGTTCGGACGCCGAAGCGTCGGGCCAGCTCACCGAGCCACGTGCCGGTTGCGAGCACCACCGCGTCATAGCGCTCATCCGCGCCGGCGGAGGTCACCACCCGGACCCCCGCCCTCTCGTCCCGGATGTCCACCACGTCCGTGCCGGTGACCAGCGATGCCCCACGTGCGCGAACGGAATCAGCGAGCGCGTGCACGTAGTGCCCGGGGTTGATGAACCGCTGACCGTGCAGGCGGATGGCGGCGCCGATGTCGTCCGAGAGCGAGGGTTCCACCTCACGCGCTTCGGCGCCGGTCAGGACGTCGAACTCGACCTCCTGGCCCGCGGAGTGGATGTGCGCCAGCTCATCGAGAAGGACCGACCGTTCGACCTCGGTCCGGTACGCCGCGAGAAACGACTTCGCCTCGTTGGTCATCGACGGGACCCCGCCGGCCTCCAATGCGTCGAAGGCATCGAAGGCGCGCCGGTTCATCGGTATGTAGGCCTGCATCGCGGTCCGCCACTTCGAGGTGGTGCTGTGCCGCGCGAAGCCCGCCAAGAACCGCAGAAGCCGAGCGTCGGCGCGCGGCGGCACGTAAACGGGCGAGGACGGGCTCAAAACGGCGCGCAGCCCGTAGCGGAGCACCGCCGGCTCCGGCAAAGGGGTGGTGATGCCGGGGGTGAGCCAGCCGGCGTTGCCCCACGACGCGCCGGCGGCCACCCCGGTGCGGTCGAGCACGGTGACCTGCACCCCCCGCTCCTGCAGGAACCAGGCGGTGGCCAGCCCCACCATCCCCGCACCGATGATCGCGACGTGCTGGGGATCGGGCACGGATCTGATGGCAGGCATTTGTTCTCCTTCGGAGGAACTGGGATTCGGGCAATCCTGTCCCGACCGTGCCGGGACGTCACTGTTCCGTCAGGTGAGGACTCACCTCGACGGTTGGTCGAACCGAACAAGGCCGAGGCACAACAGAGTCAGGCCTTCCGGGTCAGAGTCAGGCCTGCCGGGTCCGCGTTCGCTGACGGCCGGGAGGGCCGTGCGAGGTCAGCGGCGTTGCTGGCAGGGCACGCAGTACTTGGCGCAAGGCAGGATCTCCAGGCGGGCCGTTGGGATCACGCCGCCGCAGCCCTCGCAGACGCCGTAGGTGCCTTCGGACATCCGGCGCAGCGCTTGGGCGGTGTCGGCGACGCCTTGCCGGGCGATCTCGATCAGCCGGCGCAGGGCGTCCGGGTCGTGCCCGCCGTGGTCGGGCTGCCGGGAGGACGCCGTCAGCTCGGTGAGCTGGTCGGTGTGCTCGCGGAACTGGCTTTCCAGCAGGTCGCGCAGGGTCTCCGGCAGGGTGGCGCAGCCGACCGGGTCGCCGGCCGCAGCCAGCTCCTCGATGAAGAACGGGTTGCCCTGGGTACGTTCGTGGACGTCGTCGACGGCCCGGGCGGCCGGTTCGGCGCCGAGGATGTCGGCGAGGATCGCGGCGGTGCCGTCCCGGTCGAGGCGGCCCAGCTCGATGCGCTCGACGCTGCGGGCCCGGTCCAGCTCGGCCAGGAACGGCCGCAGCGGGTGGCCCCGGTGCAGCTCGTCGGTGCGGTACGTGCAGACCAGCAGCAGCCGGGCGGTGCGGGCGGCCCGGACCAGGAAGCCGATCAGGTCGCGGGTGGACCGGTCGGCCCAGTGCAGGTCCTCGATGACCAGCACCAGCGGCTGGTCGGCGGCGAGCCGGTGGAACAGCTCCCCGACCAGGTCGAACAGGTAGCCCCGGGGGGCGTCGGAGAGGGCCGGCCCGGCCGGCGCGGCGACGGCGGCGGGTCCCCGGCCCAGCTCGGGCAGCAGGCGGGCGAACTCCGGCTCGTACCCGTCGCAAGACGCCGGGACCGTCGCGGCGCAGCACCTCGCGCAGCGCGGCGGCGAACGGCGCGGTCAGCCCGTAGAGCAGCAGGTTGACCGAGACGGCGGCGGAGACGGTGGCCAGCGGCCAGCCGAACTCGGCGTGCAGCGGGTGCAGCAGGACCGAGGGGGTGGCCCGGAAGCCGGCGGCGCCGACCAGCGCGACGAACGCGACGGCGGCGACCAGCCAGGCGGGGTGGAGACGGCGGGTTCGGTTCACGATACGAGTCTCGACGGCCGGCCGGCGGCCGACGAGTGGCCGGAAAGCCATCATGCGCAATAATCGGGCCATGACGATCGTCCCGCACCGGGTGGCGGTGCTCGCCATCGACCAGGTGGTCGGCCTCGACCTCGGCACCCCCTCCCAGGTCTTCGGCACCGCCCGCACCAAGGACCTGCAGCCGCTCTACACGGTCGACGCCTGCACGCCGGGGGGCCACCCGGTGCGCAGCACCGCCGGGTACCAGGTGCTGCCCGACCACGGGCTCGAACTGGTCGAGGCCGCCGACACGGTGGTCGTACCGGGCATCCACGGCGGTCCGGCGCTGACCGACGGCATCCTCGACCCGGAGGTGGCGGCGGCGCTGCGGGCGGCCCACGAGCGGGGCGCGCGGATCATGTCGATCTGCACCGGCGCGTTCGTGCTGGCCGCCGCCGGCCTGCTCGACGGCCGGCGGGCCACCACCCACTGGGCGTACGCGGACCTGTTCCGCCGGCTGCACCCGGCCGTCGACCTGGATCCCGACGTGCTCTTCATCGACTCCGACGACGTGCTCACCTCGGCAGGGGTGGCCGCCGGCCTCGACCTGTGCCTGCACGTCATCCGCACCGACCACGGCAGCGAGGTGGCCAACCGCTCGGCCCGGCGCTGCGTGGTGCCGCCGTGGCGCGACGGCGGCCAGGCCCAGTACATCGAGCGGCCGGTGCCCCACCGGGCGGGGACCGGCACCGCCGGCACCCGGGAGTGGGCCCGGCAACGGCTGCACGAGCCGGTCACCCTGCGCGACCTGGCCGAGCACGCGCGAATGAGCGTGCGCACCTTCACCCGGCACTTCCGCTCCGAGACCGGGCTGAGCCCCGCCCAGTGGCTGCTCCAGGAGCGCACCGACCACGCCCGACTGCTGCTGGAGACCACCGACCTGACCGTCGACCAGGTGGCCCACCGCTGCGGCTTCGGCACCGCCGCCGCCCTGCGCCAGCAGCTCCGCCAGCGCATCGGCGTCGCTCCGAGCGCGTACCGCCGGGCCTTCCACCGGCACCCCTGATCCGCGTTCCCGCGCCGCGGGCGAGGACGGCCGGTCGGCGGGGTCAGGGTGGGGCGGCGGCGCGGAGCCGGTGCAGGGCGGCGGTGGCGTCGCGCAGGTGCACCTCGATCATCGGGCGGTCGCCGGGGCCGGACGGCACGGGTGCGGTGGACCCGGGCCGGGCTCCGGAGCGGTCGGTGGCGGCGGCGGAGAGCCCCGCCAACCCGTCGGCCAGCTCGGTCAACCGGTCCGGCAACGGCCCCGACCCCGCCGTCGGGTGGGACGTGAGCTGTCCGTGCACGTCGTCGCAGAGCAGCAGAGCAGCAGGGCGGCGGCGACCAGCACGTGGACGTCGTCGAGGGGGGCGATCGGCCCCTCGCAGCCGGGCCGACCGCCGGCGCCCGCGTGACGGTGCGGCCGGTGACCCGGTGGGCCTCGACCCGGGCCTCGGTGAGCCGGCCGAGGCGGGCGTTGGCGTGCCGGGCCTGCTCGCAGGCGGTGGCCGCCAGCCCCGGCCCGCCCCGGCGCAGCGCCTCGGCCGCCGTCCGCAGCGCGACCGCGGTGTCCCGCAGGATCTCCGGGACCGGCGCGGCGACCAGCTTCACCGGATCGGGGCTGAACAGCACCTGGCTGCCGAACAGACCCAGCGCGCCGCCGACCGCCACGTCCAGCAGATAGCCGGCGGGCGACCGCGCCGGCCCCAGTGCGGTCACGATCAACACGGCGGTGCCGGACTGGACGTAGGTCAGCGGCCGCGGGTCGACCAGGGCCGCGATCGACATCGCCAGCGCGAGCGCCGGCACCATCACCAGGAATCCGATGCCGAGATCGAGGGCCTGGACGCCCTCCCCCACGGCGACGCCGGCCAGCACCCCCACGAACAGGTCGACGGCCTGCCGTCCCCGCCCGCCCATACCCGCCGACAGGCAGATCAACGCGCCGGTGGCAGCGAAGATCGGCGCCTCGTGGCCGAAGAGGGTCGCCGCGATCCACCACGCCACGCCCGCCGTCAGCGCGCACTGGCCGATCACCGGCAACGCCATCCGGATCCGGCGCCGCAACAACGCGGGGACGACCGACCGGGCCGCTCTGCGCAGGCCCGCCCCGCGCCGGCTCACCGCACCGGCTGGCTCACGACCGACCGACCGGTCGACGGTCGGCCGGTCGACGATGGGCGCTCCCGGCGGCGTCCGCAGAACCCGGAGCTGCGCGAGGTGTTTGGGCAGGTGGACGCGGGCGTGCAGGTCCAGGGTGCGCGACCACGGCAGGGTGTCGTCGACGACCAGGTCGAAGCCCTCCCGCAGGTGGGTGTCGACCGGGGTGTCCCCCGCCGGGCCCAGCCGGTCCACCAGGGCGCAGAGCTTCTGGCTGGTGGCCCGCAGCAGGGTGGCCAGCCCGTCCAGCCCGCCGCAGTCAACGACCAGCGCGTCCACCTGAGGGCGGTGGATGGTCTCCAGGTCGTAGTAGGCGAAGGGCGAGCCGGCAAGCACCGCCTCGGTGGCCTCGCTCATCAGCTCGTCGTTGGCCGCCAGGTGGGCCACGATCTGCTCGGCGGTCAGCTGCCCCTGCGGCGGCTCGCCGAAGCCGCCCGCCTCCACCTCGGCGAGCAGTTCGTCGTAGATCCGCCGCAGCCCCGCGCTCTCCACGTCCCCAGTCAACCCCGCCGACCGGCGCGGACCGGGGCGTTACCGCACCGGGATCACCCGGACGGGCGGTTCAGCGCCGGCCCCGTCGGGCGCGCAGGTAGTCGGAGACGACGTACTCGCCGAGGTCGTCGAGGTCGGGGGTGAACATCCGGCCCTTCGAGCGGCGGGCCACCGCGTCGACGAAGCGGCGCAGCCCCGGATCGTCGCCGAGCATGAAGAGGTTGAGCGTGGCGCCGTAGCGGGTCAGCTTGTCCACCTCGCGGATGGTCGCCTCGATCGTCTCCGGCAGCGGCGGCCAGTGGAACAGCGCCTCCCCGTCGTCCGGGTCGAGGTGGGCGGTCGGCTCCCCGTCGGTGACCACCAGCACCACCGGCTCCGCGCCGGGGTGCCGGCGCAGGTGCCGCCCGGCCAGCCGCAGCGCGTGCTGGAGGTTGGTGCCCTGCTGCATGTCCGGCTCCACCGCGGCCAGCTCCTGCTGGGTCAGCGTCAACGCCTCCCGGCCGAAGCCGACGATCTCCAGGGCGTCCTGCGGGAAGCGGGTCGCCACCAGGTGCGACAGCGCCAGCGCCGTCTGCTTCATCGGCCCCCAGCGCCCCTGGGAGATCATCGAGTACGACAGGTCGACGCAGAGCGCCACCGCCGCCGAGGCCCGGCGCTCGGTCTCCACCACCTCGAAGTCCGAGACGTCGAGCTGGACCGGCACCGTGGGGCCGGTCCGCCGGACCGCCCGGGTGAGGGTGCGGACCACGTCCAGCGGCTGCTCGTCGCCGTACTCCCAGGGCCGGGACGCCCCGCTGACCTCGCCGGCCGCGCCCGCCGAACGCAGGTCGTGCTGGCCGCGCGGCCCGGCCGTGAGATCGGCGAAGACCCGGCGCAGCGCGGTGCCGGCGAGCCGGCGCAGCGCCTTCGGGCTCAGGGTGAGCCCGTCGGCGTCCCGGCTCACCCACCCCTGCCGGCGCAGTTCCCGCTCCAGCTCCCGCAGCCGGCGGACGTCGTCGGCGGCGTCGCGGCCCAGCGTCCGGGCCACCGCCTCGACGTCCACGTCGTCGAGGGTCGCGCCGGGGTGCTCCTGGTCGAGGGAGTCGAGCAGGTCGTCCAGCTCGCCGATCTCGTCGAGCGCGCCGGCCGCCTCGCCGTAGCCGAGCGGCTGGTCACCGCGGACCCGCTCGCCGCGGTGCCAGTTCAGGTCGGGGCGCAGCGCCCGCAGGTGCCCGTCCAGCGCGGACAGCTCGCCGGCCAGCCGGTCGCCGAGGGACTGCCGCATCAGCCCGGCCAGCTCCTCGCGCTGCCGGTCCGACAGCGACCGCATCAGCCGCTCCCCGGCCGCGGAGCGGCGGGCCAGCACGTCGACCAGCTCGTCGACGTCCTTCGGCCGTTCCGGGAAGAACTCGCCGTGCCGGCGCATGAACTCGGCGAACGCGTCGGTGGTGTCCTCGGCGCGGGCGGGCCGGGCCAGCAGGTCGTTGAGGTCACGCATCATCTCGGCCAGCTGTCGCTGCACCGCCGGGTCGCCGGCGGCCCGCGCCGCGTCGCGCAGCCCGGCGAAGCGCTGCTCCAGCACCTCGCCGCGCAGCCCGTCGAGGATCCGCTGGTACGTCTGCCGCGCCTCGTCGCTGGCCCACTCGTAGCCGGCCAGCTCCTGCACCGCGCGGGCGGTGGAGCGGGGCAGGTTGTCCAGCACCGCCTCGGCGAACCGCGCGTCGTCGTCGGCGCGTCCGCGCAGCTCGTCGCGTTCCGCCGCGAGCGCCTGGTCGAGCAGCGCCCGGGAGCGGGTCACCGCCCCGTCCAGGT
>NZ_JAEVHN010000012.1:0-33567 GCF_016803375.1 Micromonospora sp. 4G55 | reverse complement strand
GACGAGCCGGCGGGGGAGGGTGCGGCCGCCCGCGTACCCGGGAGACAGCCGGCGCAACGGCGGCGGGCGACGCCCGCGCCGGAGCCGGCGCCGGTGTTGGACGACGCGGAGCTGCGCGGCGCGCTGGAGGCCATCCTGCTGGTGGTGGACGAGCCGGTCAGCGAGTTGACCCTGGCCCAGGTGCTGGAGCAGCCCGCCGAGCGGATCGGCCCGATGCTGGACGAGATCGCCGCCGGCTACACCGCCGCGGGGCACGGTTTCGACCTGCGCCGGGCGGCCGGTGGCTGGCGTCTCTACACCCGGCCGGAATACGCGACCTACGTGGAACGGTTCGTACTTGACGGGCAGTCGGTACGGCTGACCCAGGCCGCACTGGAGACGCTCGCGGTGATCGCCTACAAGCAGCCGGTCACCCGTTCGCGGATCTCGGCCATCCGGGGTGTGAACTGCGACGGGGTCATCCGTACGCTGGTTTCCCGCGGGCTGGTCGAGGAGTGCGGCACCGAACCGGACAGCGGGGCGTTCCTCTACCGGACCACCACGATGTTCCTGGAGAAGCTGGGGCTGAACTCGGTGGACGACCTGCCCCCGCTCGCCCCGTTCCTCCCCGACGACGTAGAAGAGCTTGCCGATGCGACGCGATGACCGTGCCCCGAAGACCGACGCCCCCGTGTACGAGGGGACCGAGCGCCTGCAGAAGGTGCTGGCCGCCGCCGGCGTGGGCTCCCGACGCGCCTGCGAAGACCTGATCTTCCGGCGCCGGGTGACCGTGAACGGCCGGGTCGCCCAGCTCGGCGACAAGGTCGACCCCGCCACCGCCGTGATCCACGTCGACGGCGAGCGCCTCCAGGCCAACAACCGCCTGGTCTACGTGGCGATGAACAAGCCGCGCGGGGTGGTCACCACCATGGCGGACGAGAAGGGCCGTACCGAGCTCGCCGACTTCATCGGCAGGCGGCTGGAGCAGCGCGTCTACCACGTCGGGCGGCTCGACGCGGACAGTGAAGGGCTGCTGCTGCTCACCAACGACGGCACCCTCGCCCACAAGCTCATGCACCCGTCCTACGAGGTGCTCAAGACCTACCTCGCCGAGGTGGCCGGGCCGATCCCGCGCAACCTGGGCAAGCGGCTGATGGCCGGGGTGGAGCTGGAGGACGGGCCGGTCAAGGTCGACTCGTTCCGGGTGGTGGACACCCTGGGTAAATCCGCCCAGGTGGAACTGTCGCTGCACGAGGGGCGCAAGCACATCGTCCGGCGGTTGATGGCCGAGGTGGGGCACCCGGTCTCCCGGCTGGTGCGTACCGCGATCGGGCCGATCCGGCTGGGTGACCTGCGCACCGGGCGGCTCCGGCGGTTGACCAACGCGGAGGTCGCCGCCCTGTTCAAGGCCGTGGGTGACTGACCCGGCGAACCGGGTATCGGTGCCGGTAGGCTTCGTCGCGGCCGGTGGGCCGTCGGGTGGCGCGGGTCGCCCCCGACGGTGGCGCGCGCGGCCACCCGCGAGGCGCGGGCATGATTGACGATGGACAACCGCTCAACGGCGCCGGAGACACCGGCGACCCGCGAGGTACGGGCTATAGGAGGACAACGGTGGAGGAAAACGTACGGGCCGGGCGCTGCGTGGTCGCTGTGGACGGGCCGTCCGGTTCGGGTAAGTCCACCGTCTCCCGGCGGCTCGCCGCCGGCCTCGGTGCCCGCTACCTCGACACGGGGGCCATGTACCGGGCGATCACCTGGGCCGTGCTGCGCTCCGGGGTCGACCTGACCGACGTCGAGTCGGTGGCCAAGGTCGCCGGCGAGGTCGACCTGCGCATCGGCACCGACCCCCAGGGGTACGGCGTGACCGCCGACGGCGTGAACGTCGACAAGGAGATCCGTGGCCCCGAGGTGACCGGTGCGGTCTCCGCCGTGGCAGCCGTCCCGGCGGTGCGCGAACTGCTCGTCGCCCGGCAGCGTCAGATGATCATCAACGCCGGCCGGATCGTGGTCGAGGGCCGCGACATTGGCTCCGTGGTGGCCCCCGACGCCGACCTGAAGGTCTACCTGACCGCCTCCGAGGCGGCCCGCGCCCAGCGGCGCAGCGCCGAGGACGCGAACGACGTCGCGGCGACCGCCGCCGACCTGGCCCGCCGGGACCAGCTCGACTCGACCCGCAAGGTCAACCCGCTGCAGCAGGCCCCGGACGCGGTGGTGCTGGACACCACCGAGCTGGGCATCGACGAGGTCGTCGCCCGACTGCGCAACCTGCTCACCGAACGGGGGGTGGCATGAGCGAGAACATCTCGGAGTGGGTCGAACTGCGGGAGCCGGACCTCGACGTCGAGGAGCCATCCGGTCCGCAGCCGGTGGTGGCCGTGGTCGGCCGCCCCAACGTGGGCAAGTCGACGCTGGTCAACCGGATCATCGGCCGCCGCCAGGCGGTCGTGGAGGACGTCCCCGGGGTCACCCGGGACCGGGTGCCCTACGACGCGCAGTGGACCGGCCGGACGTTCACCGTGGTGGACACCGGCGGCTGGGAGCCGGACGCCAAGGACCGGGCCGCGGCGATCGCCGCGCAGGCCGAGACGGCCGTGGCGACCGCCGACGTGGTGCTCTTCGTGGTCGACGCGATGGTCGGTTCGACCGATGTGGACGAGGCCGCGGTGAAGATGCTGCGGCGCAGCGCCAAGCCGGTCATCCTGGTGGCGAACAAGACCGACAACACCGCCATCGAGATGGAGGCGACCTCGCTCTGGTCGCTCGGCCTCGGTGAGCCGTACCCGGTCTCCGCGCTGCACGGTCGGGGTTCCGGCGAGCTGCTCGACGCCATCATGGACGCCCTGCCCGAGGCGCCGAAGATCATCGAGAACCGGCCCCGCGGCCCGCGCCGCGTGGCACTCGTCGGCCGTCCCAACGTCGGCAAGTCCAGCCTGCTCAACCGGTTCTCCGGCGAGGAGCGGGCGGTGGTCGACGCGGTCGCCGGCACCACCGTCGACCCGGTCGACAGCCTGGTCGAGATCGGCGGCGACGTCTGGCAGCTGGTGGACACCGCGGGCCTGCGCAAGCGGGTCGGCAAGGCCAGCGGCACCGAGTACTACGCCAGCCTGCGCACCGCCTCGGCCATCGAGGCGGCCGAGGTGGCGGTGGTGCTGCTCGACTCCAGCGAGCCGATCAGCGAGCAGGACCAGCGGATCCTGTCCATGGTCACCGAGGCCGGGCGGGCCCTGGTCATCGCCTTCAACAAGTGGGACCTGGTCGACGCCGACCGCCGGTACTACCTGGACAAGGAGATCGACCGGGAACTGCGCCGCATCCCCTGGGCGATCCGGCTGAACCTGTCCGCCCAGACCGGCCGCGCGGTGGACAAGCTCGCGCCGGCGCTGCGCAAGGCGCTGGCGAGCTGGGAGACCCGGGTGCCGACCGCGCAGCTCAACCAGTGGCTGACCGCGCTGGTCCAGGCCACCCCGCACCCGGTGCGCGGTGGTCGGCGCCGAAGATCCTCTTCGCCACCCAGGCGGGGGTCGCGCCGCCGCGCTTCGTGCTCTTCACCACCGCGCCGCTGGACGCCGGCTACCAGCGCTTCGTCGAGCGCAAGCTGCGCGAGGAGTTCGGCTTCGAGGGCAGCCCGGTGGAGATCTCGGTACGCCCGCGCAAGAAGCTCGGCCCCGGCGGCCGCGGCAAGGCGCACGGCTGACCCGTCCCGTCCCGACCGCCGGGTGGAGCCTCGTGCTCCACCCGGCGCTCTCTTTCCTAGGACGCTCTAGGGGGAGTGGCGTGGGACGCCGCGACGCGGGAGGGGCCTGTGCGCGTGGTGCGAAGATCCTGCGCTAAGCTGTACCGGCTGCCGCGGGGGAGACCACGCGGGGGCATCGGGACGTGGCGCAGCTTGGTAGCGCACTTGACTGGGGGTCAAGGGGTCGTCGGTTCGAATCCGGCCGTCCCGACAGATAAAAGCCCTGACCAGCGGAAATGCTGGCCAGGGCTTTAAGTTGTCTATGGGGTTTTGAACCGCCCCCCGAAAACCTCCCATTTACCGGGTCGGCAACCAGGTTTGTCATCATGCCCATCGTTAGGCGCCGCGGGTGCGGGGGGTTGCCGTCTCCGGCGGTCGGCGCCGAGTCGCTCAAGGATGTCCGAGACGTCCGGGGCTTGGGCGGGCTTGGCGATGGGACTGTGTCGGCGCCGCCAACCAGCCTTCTCTGCGTAGCCCTGGCCGGTGAACGGCCGGCCGGTCGGGACGACTGCCCTGGAGAGCAACTGGCGCCAGGCGCCGGTGATGGCTCTCCAGGGCAGGAGCGTTCGTCGGTTCGCGGCCGGCGGCCGGCGAGGCCGCGGTGGGATCAGCGCCGCCGGGCGCGCTGGCCATGAGGGTACGGCTGTCCTTGACCCCCATGCCTACCCGGCCGTTGGCGAGGTCCGCGGGTGACCGTCACGCCCGTCCAGGCAGGTCAACTCTCCGTTGTCGAGACAGACAGGCCTGTCATGCGCGGTAGCGGACGACGAAGTTGACGTAGGCGTTGTCGGGACGCGTTTCTGCGTCGCCGCCGGAGGTGATGAAGTGCTGGTGTGAGCCGGCGGAGCCGGTGTTCCCGCCGTTTTCGTTCCAGATGGCGCGGTGTGAGCCGGCGATGGGGGTGGACGACTTGTCCTGGGGCACGCCGTAGACCTCGTGGCTGTGGTCGCCGTCGCTGTCCAGGGTGAACGCCTGTCTGGGCCGGCCGGTGGCGTGTTTCTGCGTGGAGCCGCAGCGGTCACCGGCGGCACCGCCGGGCGCCGGCTCGCTCCGGCTGCCCGCGTCGGGGTCACGACCCGCGCCGTCGTCGACACCGCGCAGCAGGTAGCCGCGGTAGTCGGGCAGGTTGAAGGTGGTCGTGCCGTCCCCACCGCCGTGCAGGGTGCCGATCACCGCGAAGAGATCGGGGTAGTCGGCGCGGCCGATGAGCCGCCCGTCGCAGTACATCCACCCCTGCTCCTCCAGCCCGTACTGGTCGAGTGGGTTGCCGGCGCCGTAGGCCAGCACCGTCCCGATGACGAAGTGGCCTGTCGGCACGACGGGCATGTCCTGCTCGCTCATCTGGTGCTCCTCACGAACGGGTGCCGTAGAAGATCAGGTAGTTCTGGTAGAGGTTCACCGGACAGCTGTCCTGGTCGCCGCCGCTGAGCCCGTGGCTGTGCCAACCGTTGTTGCTGGTGTTGCGGCTGCCGTCGTTCCAGTCGGCGTAGTGCGATCCGGCGGCCCAGGGGTGGGAGTTGTCGTCCGGCAGGTTCGGCACCCAGTGGTGGTGGTCCTCGCTGTGATTGGTGGCGAAGCAGTCGCCGGCTGGTAGGCCGGTGGCTTTCGGTTGGACCGAGCCGACGCGGTCGCCGCTGAGCCCCCCGGGGTTCGCCGGGGTGCGGGAGCCGGCGTCGGGGTCGCGGCCGGTGCCGTCGTCGACGCCGCGTTGGAACCGGCCCCGGTAGTCGGGCAGGTTGAAGGTGCTGGTGCCGTCCCCGCTGCCGTGGATGTCGCCGAGGACGCTGTAGAGGCAGGCGTACGTGGTGCGGGACACGGCGCTGCCGTCGCACAGCAGCCACCCCTGCGGGGCGGGATCGTTGCCGGAGACGACGGCGCCGTAGCCGACGACGGTGCCGACGAGCACACTGGCGACGCCGATGACCCCGGTGGGTTCTGTTTGGGAACTGGTTGTCATGGTCACCTCATCCGTCGAACTTGATGACGAAGTAGACGTACGTGTTGATGGGGCGGGTCTCGGCGTCGCCGCCGCCGTCGACGTAGTGGGTGTGCGCGCCGGTGCCCCAGATCCACCGGCTGTCCTGCCAGATCCCGTAGTGGCTGCCGGTTACCGCCGCTCCCGTCGTGTCGGCCGGCATGTGCTCGACGGGGTGCGAGTGAGCCCCGCCGCCGTCGACCGGGAACGAGGTGCCCGGCAGGGCGGTGTACCAGTCCTGGGCGGAACCGGGATTGTTGCCGGCGAGCCCGCCGCGCCCGGAAGGGGCGCGGGTGTTGGCGTAGGGATCCCGCCCGGCGCCGAGGTCGACGCCCCGGGCGAACCGCCCGCGCAGGTCCGGGAGGCGGAACCTGCCGTTGCCCGCGCCGTAGTTGCCACCGATCACGGCGTACAGGGCGGGATAGTCGGCCTCATCCAGTTCGGCGCCGTCACAGTAAAGCCAGCCCTGCGGCCGCAGCCACGAGACGTCGAGCCGGCCGGCGAAGGCGGTGATGGTGCGATGGGCACCGGTGACTGGTCAGCTGGCATCCAGGAGTCCTCTTCTCACACTTGGTTCGGCATCCGCTCGCCGATGGTCATGGCCCACAGCTGCAGCAGCGTGGGAGAACGCACCCACAGCGGCGGGTGCAGGCCCGCCTCCCGGAGCACGCTGTTGGCGTAGGTGGTGCAGTTGTTGGTGAAGACCGAGAAGCGACCCGCCAGCTGTGCGCTCCTCTCCGCGAACGCCTCGGCGGCCTGCACGTTCTGCCCTGGCAGGTAGACGCGGCGTACGTAGCGGCGGAGGACGCCGTTTCCGCTCATGGGCTCGTAGGCCACGTTCTGGACGTTGATCGTGGTGCGCTGCCCGCCGCGGAACGTCGCCTTGAGACTGCGAGGTCGGCGTCCAGGCCGCTGATCCTGGTGCTGGCCGCGCCCGGGGCGCGGGTGCCGATTTGCGCGTGCCAGACGCTGCCCATGTCGTAGTTCATGACGTAGGCGGCCCCTGCCTCGCCGGCGGCCTGGGCCCGGTGCCCGGCGCTCACCGTCATCCGCGTGCGCAACATGTTGCCGCGGCCCAGGACACCGCCGAGGGCTCCGCCGACGGCTCCGCCGAGCCCGCCCAGCACGGTCGACAGGCCGGCGCCGGCGTTGAAGTCCTGGCCCTGAAGGTGGTTGGTGACGCCGTTGCTGATGAATCCGTCGAGGGCGCCGAGTCCGGTCCCGATGAACGTCTCGATGCCGAGCGACGCCGCCACGCTGGTGGTGGCCGCCGCCGACACGAATCCCAGCCCGGCGGCCGCCAGGCCGAACGCCGCTCCCAGGCCGACCGAGATGCCCCACTCCTGCCAGGTGGCCTGCGGTCCTTCGGCGTTGGCGTGGCCCAGACCGTACGCGGCGCTGGCGATCCCGCCGCCGATGAGGAGGCCGCCGAGGAGAGTGCCGCCCACCATGAGCGGCCAGGCGAGGCCGGCGGTTCCGATCGTGAGCGCGAATCCGGCCAGGGTGACGGCGACGCCGCCGAGGACCGCTCCGAATGCTGGCCAGGACCAGGCGAACCCGCCGCTGGGGTCGTACCCGTTGACGGGATCTCCGCCGGCGTAGAGGTAGGGACTCGGATACTGCCCGGCCGGGTCCATGCTCAGGAACCGCCCGGTGTCCGGGTCGTAGAGGCGCTGTGGGAAGAGGTAGAGGCCGGTGCCCGGGTCGCGCTCGGCGCCGGTGAACAGGTACGGGTAGGTGGCGCTCGCGCCGTGGTCCACTGGGGTGCCGAGGAATCCACCGGCGGGCAGGTAGGTGAACGCGCCGATGAGGCCGGTCGAGTCGTAGACCCCTCGGGTGGAGCCGAGCCGGCCGCGCAGGACGTACGCGGTGCCCTGCGGTGACCAGACGGCGATGGTGCCGCCGGGTCCCGGGATCAGGTAGCCGGCCCGGCGGGTCCCGTCCGGGTCGACGTGGTGCAGCGCCAGCGGCGCCGCATCAGAGCCCGGTACGGAGAGCCGTTGCCGGTCGCCGGTGGTGCGCAGCAGCAGGGTGCCGTCGGCGTCGCGGGTCAGGCGGAGCTGTCCGGCGGCCCCGGTCAGGCCGGTGGGCAGCCCGGAGGCCGGCTCGTAGCGCAGGTCCTGCACGTTCAGCGGCGGCGCGTCGGTGACGTTGCCGTCCCGGTCGTAGCCGAACGGGTCGCTCTCCACGTCGTCGTCCTGCACGGTGCACAGCCGGTTGGTGCCGTCGCGGTAGCACAGGCGCTGGGACACCCCGGCGGCGACGCGGGTCGTCAGGTTGCCGTTCGCGTCGTAGGTCAGTCCGCTCAACCCGAACCGCTCACCCGCGCTGCAGTCGGCCACGGCGAGGCGGCCCAGCGGGTCGTAGCCGTAGCGGACGGTGACATCGGGCAGGAAGCCATCCTGGCGTACGCCGGTGAAGCGGGTACCGGTCCGGGCGGCGCGGCCGTCGTGGTAGCCGCCGTCGTCGTATCCGCCGCTGGTGTAGTCGGTGGTCTCGGTCAGGTAGCGGTCCTCGACGCGGGTGAGCCATCCGGGTGGGGTGTAGCGGTAGGCGCGGGTGAGCTCCGCCGCGGTCCCGGGAGCGAACACCTCGGTCGCCAGGGCGCCGCCGGGGGTGTAGGTGAACCGGGCCAGGTCGGTGTCCTCTCCGGCGTGCGCGCCGGTGATCGAGACCAGGTTGTTGAAGCCGTCGGTGGTGAGTCGGGCGGTGAACGCGCTCGCCCCGAGCTGGGCGTCGTAGGTGATGGCGGTGACCGCGCCCGTGGCGTCGTAATCGAATGCGAGGGTGTGCGGGGCGTCGTCGTCGTAGGAGGCGACGTGGATCGTGCGGGTGGTGACCAGGCCCCGCTGGTTGTAGGTGTAGGTGCTGCGGGTGCCTGCCGCGTCGCCGGTGGCGGGGCCGGAGCAGGTCTGCCACAGCCGGCCGTACAGCAGCGGGTCGGTGCCGTCGCCGTCGTAGCGGTAGCGGGCCAGCCAGGTGCCGGTGGCGGGCAACCAGGCGGGGTCGTCGGCATGTCTCTGCAGCTCGTCGCGATTCCATGCCGCGACGCAGGTGCCCTGCTCCACGAGCCGGCTCAGGCTGTCGTACCGCTGATAATTGAGGTAGCCATCGCTGGCGGCCTGCGGGCCCTGACTGAATCGCAGCCGGCCGAGGGTGTCGTAGACGTGGTTGACGGTGCCGTCGAGGTCGGGCCCGGTGACCGACACGGGGTTGCCGACGAAGTCGTACTCGAATCGTTCGACGAAGCGGTCCCGGTCGGGCACCCGGGTGTCGGTGACGTTGGGTTGGTCCCTGCACACCAGGTTGCCGTAGGGGTCGTAGTGGTTGCGCACGAGCGCGAAGGTTCCTGGTTCGCCGGTCAGGTCGCCCTGGGCGACGGCGACGGTCCGACCCAACCGGTCGCGCCACAGCCGCATCACCCGGCCGTCGGGGTCGGTGCCGACCTCGAGCGGGTACTGTCCGGCGGGCAGCTTGGGCAGGAGCGGCTGCGCGGTGTTCAGGCGGTATTCGGTACGGGCGGTGTGCCGCTGTCCGACGGGGATCGACTCGACGATGGCGAACGCGCGGCCGGGCCGTCCGGATTCGACGGGTCGGCCCAGTGGTGAGGGTTCGAAGAGGGTGCGGGAGAACGGGTAGCCGCCGTCGTCGGGGTAGGCGCGGGTCAGCTCGCAGTCGCCCATCGCCCCGGTCTCGGGATCCAGGTCGGTCATCAGGCCGGGTCGGTAGCCGATCGGCTCACCGTCGACTTCGACGGTCTTGGTGGTGATCGCCGCCCGGCCGGCGCTGTCGTAGCCGGTGGCCGACAGCCGCACGCGGGTGTCGTCGACGCGGTGCAGTTGCCGGGGGCGGCCGGCGTTGTCGGTGAAGCAGATCCCGACCACGGGGGCGGTCCCGAACGCGATCCATCGCAGCGCCAGCGGCCCGTCGGTGGCGAACGCGACCGCACCGGCGAAGCCGTCCGGTGTGACCCGCTGGAGCAGCAGCTCACCGTCGACGTACCAGAGCATGCGGTGTGGCCAGACGATGAGCATCAGGTCGGTGCCGGGTTCCGCCGGTGCCGCAGCCGCCGCCTCACCGTCGGGCTGGTGCAGCGTCCAGCAGCCGTCGGCCCAGCGTACGCACCACTCGCCGAGGGTGAGCCGTACCGGTCGCCGCACGGCCGGGTCGGCGGCCAGGGCGAGGCGCAGCAGGTAGCTGCCCTCGGGCGTCTCGGTGAGGGCGAGCGTGCCGGTGCCGTCCTGCGCGTAGCGCAGCAGGCCCGGTTCCTGCTGCCAGCCGGCGTCGGCGCGCCACTGCGCGCGCCATTGGTCGCCCTGCCGGAAGTCGGTGAAGGTGCCGGGGCCGCGCAGCGACGCCACCAGGGTGGCGTTCGGCCGGGCGGGGTCGAAGGTGTCCCGTCCGCAGCGCCAGACGTACTCGGCGGTGGCCGACAACGGCCAGTTGTCGAAGCCGACGTCCAGCACGGGTCGGCCCAGCAGGTCGTGACCGATGCGGCGGGTGTCGCTGAGCAGGTCGACCGTGGCGCGCAGTTCCTGCCCGTCCGGGGAGTACACCGAGGCCTGCAGGCTGGCCGCGACCGGGGCGAACGCGAGGTCGTCGACGAGGAGGTACCGCCGGTCCTGGCGGCTGGTGAGGGTGAGTGTCACCGACGCGATGGCGCCCAGGTCGAGCGCCTGCGGGTCGATCAGCTGGTGCAGCCAGCGCCACCGGTCGTCGGTGGCGGGGACGGACAGCACGATCTCGGCCGTGCGGCCCTGCTCGTCGCGGACCGTGGTGCGCAACGCGGCGAGGTCCGGGTCGTCGACGAACCCCGGCTGGGTGCAGACCCAGCACGACAGTTGATAGGGCCGGTCGCCGCGGGCCGGGGTGAACTCGTTGGTGATGCCGATGGCGCAGTCGGGGTCACCGGGGATGGCCAGTCGCCGTGACCCGGAGTGCGCCGGGCCCTCGGTGATGTACCCGGTCGGGTCGAGGCCGGCGGGGGTGAGCGTCCAGCCGCCGTCGTCCTCGTACTCCTCGAAGCCGTACCAGCAGACCTCGCCGTGGCGGGGGTCGGCGTTGGCCGTGGTGGCGACCGCGAAGCGCCGCTCGCGGTCGTAGATGGCGGCGGCGACGTGCCCGCTGGCGTCCAGCGCCGCCAGTGGTTGGGCCCGCTCGGTGACGTCGAGGACCTGGCGGGCGCAGAGCCAGCCCGGTCCGGGTTCGGCGTCCGAGCCCCACTCCGGAAAGGTCGGGTCGCCGACGCCCAACCACTGGTAACCTCGCGCCGCTGCCCAGGGTCCCCACTCGTTGCGGTAGGTGGTGACCTCGCTGGCGGTGACCACGTCCGCCGTGATGTCGCTGGCGGTGACCTGGCTGGTCGGGACGAGGCAGTTGAGTTCGCGCAGGCCCGGGTAGGTCTGCCAGGCGTAGTGGGTGTCGCGGCGCAGCCGCCGCCGCACCCCCTGGTCGTCGACGTTGTCGCTGGTTTCGCGGCACGGCTGCCCGTGGGCGTTGTACTCGTGTTCGGTGGCGTCGACCAGCCACCCGTACACGGTGAGCCGTGTCCCGTCGGCGACCACCTGGTAGTTCGTGCCGTCGGCGTCGGTGAGCCGCCAGCGCCGGTCGGGCTGTTCCTCGTGCACCGTCACCGGGTCGGTCAGGGGTGTCCCGTGTGCGGTGAAGTGCGTCCGTAACGCGGCCCGCACCCCGTGCCGGCGGATGTCGGTGCGGTCCGTGTCCGCGGTGAATAGCTCCCCCGCGGTCGCTTGGGTCTGCCTGCGCACCCTGGTGTAGGCGCCGACGACGCGCAGGTCGCCGTCCTGACCCGTGTACGTGTAGGGATAGCTGACGCTCTCGCTGACCTGGCGACCGTCGGCGTCGAAGGCGCGGGTGCGGAACAGTTGCCCGTTGAGCTTGCTGAAGTACGCCCGAGCGTTGCTGTACTGGTCGGAGACCGGGTAGAGCACGCCGGGCACGCTCGGGCTGAGCCCGTTGAAGAACACTCGTTCGACGCATCCCTGGCCGCCGTCGCCGGGCGTGGCACGGACCGTGACGTACTGCGTGACCAGGCCGTACGGGTCGTAGGTCGCGGTGGCGAGGTCGTAGTCCAGCGTCGTGTGCCGGGCCTGGTAGCCGGTGTCGCTGCCGACCCGGACCACCGGGTAGGCCACCAGCCGGGTGGCGGTCCGGCCGCCGACGACCCGGTACAGGGCAAGGCTGGTGGCGTGGTCGAAGTCAGGGCCACGGTAGGTGACAACCGTCTCCGGGCCGGTGAGGATCTGGCCGGGCTGCGGGTCGTGGACCACCACCCGTTCGCCGGGCAGCGAAACCGACTCCCGCACCGCGGCGTCGACGAGCGTGACCAGGTGAGTCGAGCCGCTGCGGTCCTCATAGCTCAGGTAGCCGGGCGCGGCGTTGGTCAGGGTCGCCAGGTCCGCGTCGACCGGCAGGGTGTACACGGTGCTCCAGGCGCCCTCTGGTGTGCGCCAGAGCAGGTCGCGGCCGACCGTGCGATAGCCCTCGGCGAGGGTGGGCAGCCCAGGGTTGGTGCCGTTGGTCCGGGTGGGGGTGCGCCACGCGTTGCGGTAGGGGTCGTACTCGTACAGCTCGGCTGTCCACTGGCCGCTGTCCTGGACGGTGATGGCGTAGGCGGTGTCGGCGGCGTAGTGGTAGGTGTAGCGGGGGCCGACGGTGGGGCGGGTCGAGGCGGCCTGCTGCCAGCGGGCGCCGTCGAAGCGGAACAGGTGCTCGCCGTTGGCGGCGCTCGACCCGTTCACCGTCGCGTATCCGACCGGGTTGCGGGCGTCCACGGGCTGGCTGCCGTCGGCCTTCAGAACCTGCCCGAACCGATATGCCGTGGACCAGGTGACCAACCGGCTGGCGTACCGGACGGTCCCGGCGGTGTCGTCGAAGGCGGTCACAAAGCCGAGCACGGCGAAGGACGCGCCGATGGCGAGCAGCCGATCGGTCGAGGTGGCTGTCCAGTCGATGTCGACGGTTTCGCTGACGGTGTCTCCGCGACGCCAGTGCCGCTCCGCGTCGCAGTGATAGACGGCAACGCTCAGCGTTCGGCTCTGTTCGGCGTAGGTGACGGCGACACAGACGCCTGCGCCGCTGGCCAGCGCGACGCGGTCCACTCCGCTCAGCCCGAAGTCCTGCTCGACCCAGCGCCGCTCGACCGGATCCCACGTGACGATCTTCAACTGCCCGGCCCGGGCGTCCGCGACGGCGACGAAACCGCCGCCGACGCTGACCGCCGGCTCGGCCATCGGCTCATCGAGCGTGACCGGGTACGTGTCACGTTCCCACTCGCCGAAGCGGAACGGCTCCGCGCGGACCAGGTGGACCCGGTACTGACCGGTGTGCGCGTCCTGGTACCAGACGGCGAAGAACCCGTCGGTGGTGAGCACCCGCAGGGTTGCGGGCGTCGCCGCCCACTGCCGGGTGTCCTGCTGCGCGGACCAGCTGCCATTCCAGGAGTACACGCCGGTGGTGATCTGACCGGCGGCGCTGTTTTCCCAGGTCAGTACGGTGTAGGTGGGGCCGTGCCAGACCCGTGGTGTCCCGCCGGCGGCCGGTCGTTGGATCGCGACCCGCAGCGCGGTGTTGGGCAGCTCGGCGGCGCGGTACTCGTATCCCGCCTGCCCGCCCTGCGGCGTGCGCGCGCCGGACATCGCGCCCGGGTTCGAGCTGTCGACGCCGTGGTAGTCGAACTCCAGCTCCGGAAGGGCCCCACCGCCAGCCAACTCCTGCCCGACGGCGATGAGATAGCGCTTGAGGTACCGGCTGTCGTCGGCGTGCCGGGAGCGGTTGCGCAGCGCGTAACGCAGCCGCGTGGTCAGCACGGTGCCGCCGGCGCTGTCGCGCACGACGATCTGGTCGAGGTAGCGGTCCTCCAACTGGAACTGGTAGGCGTTCTGGCCGCCGTGCGGCGGCACGTACGGAGACGGGGTCTCGCAGGGCTCCTTCGACAGGTAACGGAAGTCAACGGTCTGCCCGAACACGTCGACGATCCGGCGGAGCCGGCACGAGCGGGTGCAACGCGCCTGCGGGCTCGCCCCGATCAGCACGTCGTCGATGTCGTACTCGAACGACACGGTGTCGCCCGCCAGCGAGCGGATGTGCAGGAGGTTCCACGCCAGCGGAAAACTCATCCCGCCCGGAAGTGTGGACGGGCCGATCCAGTTGCCCCACCGCACGCCGCGCTGCACCGCCCCCAACCCGTAGGTGGAGGTGCTGCCGTCCTCCCGGACGATGGTCCAGTACTCGGATTCCGGGCAGGTGGGGTCAGGGTGGTAGGTGATCTGCCAGAACGGCTGGTCGACAAGTTGGAAACGCTGCGCCGGCCCGTCGACGCCCACTCGCACGAGCTGTCGCGCAGCACCGCCGGTGATCAGGTAGAACACGTCGTCAACCGTCGTGCCACTGGTCTGGGACTCGACGACCACGCGTTCGTACGGCAGGGACCAGCCCAGACCGAGCACACCAGTGGGCGAGGTGAGGTTGGACCGCTGCACGGAATGGTGCACTCCGCTGCCGTAGAAGGCGGTGACGGTGACGTCCAAGCCGCCACGGCCAGTCAGCGAAACCAGGTCCAGGGGCAGGTTCACCTCCCCGCGGAACATGTTCACCACGTCAGCGACGTCACCACCGACGAGCAGCTGCGACGTCCGTACCCCTGGCGCGGCCGCTGCTTGCGCCATCGCCATCGCGGCCACCCCCCGTCTGCCCGACAGCCGATTGCGCTCGTGTCGCCCGGACTGGCGAAGCACGTACCCGAAAATATCGGGCCAAAACTCGCAGAAGATGACAAATGCCCTAAAGAGCCTCAAACGGTGTACAGCTTGCCCTCCGCTCGGGCAGCGATCAGGCTGACGCGAGCTGGCCGGCATTCAACAGCCCGGACCCGACGGACATCGACCTATCGCGGCGGCGGTCACCCGGGCGAACTCCTCCGGGTTGTCCAGCATGACGTTGTGGCTGGCGTCCGGCACATCACCACGCGCACCCGCGGTGAGGTCGTCGGGGTCCCGGATCGGGGCGCCCTGCGCGCCGGATGAACGTCCGCGGCATCGGCAGGCGCACCAGCATGTGGCGCATGGTGGGCCGGGTCGCCGCCACCAGGTGCACCGGGCTGCGGTAGAGGCCGACTGGATCGGCGAGCCGCATGGTCGCGGCCCACAGCGGCACCCGGTCGAGTGTCTCGGCGAAGCCGCCGGCGAGGAAATCGGCCTCGGTGTACGTGTTGATGCCGCTTCCGCCGACCTTCGGCGCCGGGCTCGGTCCAGGTTCGCCTCCACGAGCACCAGCTGGCCGACGAGGTCCGGTCGCTGGTGGGCGAGGACGATCGCCACCGCGCCGCCTATTCTGTGCCCGATCACGTCCGCTCCTCGCGCCCAAGGACGTTCAACCGCCCTACTCGGCCGAGACGCTGCGAACTTTGTGCCGCGACGGCCGGCACGCCACGGGATCGCGGTGCAGCGCACGAACAAGATCCACAGAACAACTTGCGCTCATCCAGAGACTTACCGCCGGGGAACTACGTCACTGTTGACCTACCAGAGGGCGCATCCGCGAGGTAACGCTTCGACCATCGTCAACGTGCTGGTCAGGCTCGCGCTGCCCCAGTCAGCCCGTGACATGATTGCGCCCATGGGGAAGCAGCAGGACGTCGACGGGCCCGACGGTCACCGCGGGTCAGGTACCACCGCCCACCGTGCGAGCGGTGGCAGCGCCGACGCGCGGCTTGCCCTCGCGCAGGACCCCGCAACGCCACAGATGACCCTCTTCGACTTGGCGTCCGACCCGTCGGCCGTGGTCCGTAAGGCGGTCGCGGCCCGGACCGACGCACCCGCGCAGGCACTGCGACCGCTGACCCGGGACCATGATCGTCAGGTCCGGGAGGCTGTGGCGAGAAACCCTTCGACCTCGGTCGCCAATCTCTTGCGTCTCGTCAAAGACCCCGACCGGTGGGTCCGCTGGGCGGTCGCCGGCAACCCGGCTTGCGATGAGTCGGTTCGCCGGGTGATGTCAGAGGCACCCGACAAGGAGCTTCGTGGTCTCCTCGCGGAGATGCGGGAGTTGGAGCCCGAACTGGCCGCAAGGCTGATCGACGACGTCTCACCCGAGGTACGGGAACGACTCGCCACTCACACCCACGACCCCGACGTGATCGCCGCCCTGATGACCGATCGCACCGTACGCGTACGCAAGGGGGTCGCCCGCAACCCGCGGACCACCGCTGAGCAGCGCAGGGCGCTTGCCCAGGACCCCGTGGTCGACGTCCGTGCCGCGCTGGTCCGCGCGGTCCAGCTGGACGAGGCGGATCTGGAACGCCTGGTTCACGACCGTTCGGTGCAGGTCCGACTGGCAATGGCAACATCCGAGGTCATCCCGTCGCACATCCGGCAGGCCCTCGGTCGCGATCCCGACGATATGGTGGCCGGCGCCGCGCGGGATTTCCGCCCGGCGTCTGGCAACGCCCCGGTGATCAGGGCTCCACGCGTCGGTCACCGGCGCTCTGGGACCGGCCCAGGTCGGCCGGGCGGCGCCGCGCGCTGAGGCCGGCGGCATGTCTGCCGCGGCCATACAGGACGGGCACGCGTCGGGACGCCCCCGGTTCAGTCCGGAACCGGATCAGGTGAGCAGCGGCGCTCGGCGGTGAGAGCGGTGCCACCTCGTACCGCTCAATGGCGTCGACAACTGGCCGTACCCGCTGCTCGGCCTGGGCATGATCGCCCGAGGGGCTGCTGCTCACCCGGCGTCGACCGTCGGTGAGGACCCCGGGACGCGGTGGCAGCGCGGCCGTCCCGTCACGGCGCCGCTCGGCTGTAGGGAACGACTCCCCTGGCCCGGCGCGAATCCGGCCGTCCCGACGCAGGTGAGGGCCATCTCGGCGAATCGAGACGGCCCCTTTGTCGTACCTGAGTGACTACGCCCTCAGCGTCGAAGATCTGGTCCATGGCGACGGCGCCGCTCAGGAGCACGGGCCGGAGCGGGTGCGCTGATCGCGGACCTGTGAGGGCACTCCGGCACGACCGTCACCGAGAGCGTTCCGGCCGCCTCAGCAAGATCATCGGGCACAAGGCGGGCACAAGTGACCCCGACAAGGGCTGCCAAACCTGTAAGGCAACGAGGGACCTCGCCCAGGCCAGGCAGCGGATGCGCCCGATCTGAAGTGATCCGCGGACCGCCGGAGGGGTTCAGGGTTCGGGCCCTGGCGGCCCACTCACACGTCGGTCAGCGGCCCTGACCGGGCTTCGGAACGCCGTGATCAGGGCGTGATTCGGGCCGCCACCGGCAGGTGGTCGCTGCCGGTGGCGGGCAGCACCCATGAGCTCTCCGGCTTCACGCCTCTGACCAGGATCTGGTCGATCCGTACCACCGGGAACTGTGCCGGCCAGGTGAGGCCGAAGCCGTTCCCGGCCTCGTCCTGGGCCGAGCGCAGCTGCGAGGTGATGCTGGCGAACGCGCGGTCGTCCATGGTGCCGTTCAGGTCGCCGAGCAGCACCACCCGCTCGTTCTGCTCGGCGGCGATGGCCTCGCCGAGCGCCTGCGCGTTTCTGTCCCGGTGGACCGTCCAAAAGCCCGCCCTGGGATTCACCCGTGCGGACCCCAGGTGGGCCACATACACCGCCAGCGGACCCCGGTCCGTGGTCACCGTGGCGCGCAGCGCCCGGGTGTAGGCCATCTTGACGTCGACCGGCTTGGTGTCCGCCAGCGGCCCGTAGTCCATCTTGGTGTCGACCGGCTGGGTGTCCGACAGCGGCAGCTTGCTCCACAGCCCGACCGTGCCCTGCACCGTGTGGTACGGGTACACCTTCGCCAGCTCGTTCTCGTACGTGCCCCGGGCCTGCTCGGTCAGCTCCACCAAAGCCAGCACGTCGGCCCCGGAGGCGGCCAGGTCGCGGGCGGTGCCGGCCGGGTCGGGATTGCCGGCGCCGACGTTGTGCTCGGCCACGGTGAGGTCGCCGCCCGGGTGGGACTTGTCGCCGAGCAGCCCGCCGAAGAGGTTCAGCCACACCATGACCGGCAGCAGCAGCGCGGCCACCGCGGAGGCGGAGCGGCGCCACAGCGCCCCGATCAGCAGTACGGGGATGAACAGACCGAACCAGGGCAGGAAGGTCTCCACCAGGCTGCCGAGGTTCCCGATCCGGTTCGGGATCTTCGCGTGCAGCAGCATGAGCAGCCCGAGCAGCAGCGCCAGCGCCGCGAGCACCCGGCCGCGCTTCCAGGGGCCCGGCCGGGAGGCGGCGCGTATCGCGCGGCGGATGTGCGCGTGCCAGGTCCCGGCGCCGCCCTGCCCGGTCTCCGCCGTGGCCACCTGCGTCATCGTCTGTCCTCGCTCACCGCCGGTCACTGCCGCATCCTCGGGTCCTGGAGGGGCGGCATACATTCTCGGGCAGTAGCCGCCGTCGATCGCTTCGGGGCGCAGTTCGTAGTGCCGGGCCCCGTTGCGGTAGATCTGGCACAGCGGTGGCGGAGTCCTCCGCTGTGTTGTTGCGGCGGCTTCCGTCGGGATCGTGACAGGGCTCGTCTACCGCTACCGCTACCGGCGGGATGGCCTCAAGGAGGGGGAGCGGCTGGCCCCGTTCGTACGACGGCCTGATCGCGGCCAGTGACCGCAGTACGAGGCAACAGCGCGACCGCAGGACCCGAGTGACCAACTGAGTGAGGATCGGAGCGGACGCCAGCGGACGAGCGGGGACACCGGTGACCGTTCCTACAGCACAGGTGTCGCGGAGGAGCAGGTCGGGCGGCGGCGATGATCTTGTGCAGCAGCAAGGTGCAGCAACGGCTCATTGATCGAGCCTCACGGCGGCGCGACAGGCGCCGAAGCCCCGGGCGCCGACCCTCGGCAGTGCCTCCCGAGCCGGTCGGCCGCACGCTCGGTGACATCCGGGTGAGAGCTCCGCCGGGCCGTGATCGGGACCAGGTTTTTCCCCGATCCCAAACTTGATCGACGGGGTCACCGACAGTTTTGGCATTTCGAGTTTTCGCGTTCTTTCGGGCACGGCTGGTCAAGGATGGGCCCAGGGGGCCAGCCATGGGTGCCGGCACCGACGGTGTTCGCGCGTCGGTGCCGTCGCAGGGAGAGGAGCCGAAATCATGGACATGAAGCTCGAGTTCATCGTGCTGCCCGTCGCGACGTGGGTCGGGCCAAGGACTTCTACAGTGCGCTGGGTTGGCGGGAGGATATCGACAAGGGCGAGGGGGATGCCCGGGTGGTGCAGATGACACCGCCCAGGTCGGACTGCTCGATCATGTTGGGCCCCAGCCTCACCACGGCCGCGCCTGGCTCCATGCAGGGCCTGTGCCTGGTCGTGGACGACATCGAGGCGGCCCGGGCCGAGGCGGCGGGCCGCGGCATCGACGTGAGCGAGGTCTTCCACGCCGAAGGCGGTGGCTTGCCCCTGGCGAACGCCCAAGGGCGGGTCCCCGGGCTGGCTCCGGATCGGGCGAGTTACTTCTCGTTCGCCTCGTTCAACGACCCGGACGGCAATGGCTGGCTTCTCCAGGAGGTCACCACGCGCTTCCCCGGCCGGCTGTGGTGAGTGCCGGACCGGCTCTCCTCGCGATCAACCAGGAGCCGCCCCTGCGTGCCTCGTCCGGTCCGGGGCAGTCGCGCAACGGCTGGGATGAGTGGGGGACCGCGCAACGGCTGGCATGAGTGGGGGACGAACAGGTGGAGTCATATCCCGCGGTGGAGAACCATGGCCTGATCGGTGATCTCCAGACGGCGGCGCTGGTGACGAGGGACGGGACGATCGACTGGTTCTGCGCCCCGCGGTTCGATTCGCCGAGCATCTTCGGCGGCCTGCTCGATCGCCACAAGGGCGGCTACTTCCAGATTTCGCCGGACGGTGTCGACTACGTGAGCAAGCAGCTCTACCTGCCCGGCACGCCCATCCTGATCACCCGCTTCCTCAGCGCGGACGGAGTGGGCGAGGTCATCGACTTCATGCCGGTCGCGGGTGATCGGGCGACCGACCGGCACCGTCTGGTCCGGATGCTGCGGGTGGTGCGGGGCAGCATGCGGTTCCGTTTCGACTGCCAACCCCGGTTCAACTACGGCCGGGACCCGCACGAGCTGGAGGCCTGCCCGGACGGCGGCGTCTTCCACGGTCCGACGCTGTCGCTCACCGTGAACGTCATCCGGTACGCCGAGCGCCTGAGCGAGGAGCACGAACGGCGGCGCAGCACGGAGGGCATCTGCGTGGTGGCCACGCTGCGCGAGGGCGAGGCCGGCGGCGTGGTGCTGGAAACCAACTCGACCGACCCGCCGCGTGCCTACACCCCGGGAGAGGCCCGCGATCTGCTGGAGGAGACCCGGGACTACTGGCGGCGTTGGCTCGACCGCTCCCGTTACACCGGGCGGTGGCGGGAGATGGTCGAACGATCCGCCATCACCCTGAAACTCATGACCTACGCGCCCACCGGGGCCCTGATCGCCGCCCCCACCGCCGGACTGCCGGAGCAGATCGGCGGCCAGCGCAATTGGGACTACCGCTACACCTGGATCCGTGACGCCTCATTCTCGGTGCACGCCCTGCTCGGCCTCGGCTTCACCGAGGAAGCCGCCCAGTACATGCACTGGATGAACGACCGGATCCAGGACGCCGAGGATGGCGGCGTGCCGCTGCAGATCATGTACCGGGTCGACGGATCACCCGACCTCGCCGAGGAGACGCTGCACCACCTGGAGGGCTACCGCGGTTCAGCACCCGTACGGGTCGGCAACGGCGCGGCCGACCAGCTGCAACTCGACATCTACGGCGAGGCACTCAACGCCCTCCACCTCGCCGACAGTCACGGACTGCAGCCCTCCCACCAGGGGTGGCTGAACACCGTGAAGCTCATGGACTGGCTCTGCGACAACTGGGACCAGCCCGACGACGGGATCTGGGAAACCCGCGGCGGCCGCCAGGACTTCACCTACGGCCGCCTGATGTCCTGGCTCGCCCTCGACCGAGCGGTCCGACTCGCGCACCGCCGCGGACGACCGGGCGACACCAGCCGATGGGTGGGTACGCGCAATCAGATCTATGACCAGATCATGAGCCGAGGCTTCCACCCCGGACGCCGCGCCTTCGTGCAGCACTACGCGACCCACGTGCTGGACGCGGCACTGCTCGCGATGCCGTCCATCGGATTCGTGACCCCGACCGATCCGATGTGGCAGTCGACGTTGCGCGCCATTGACGACGAACTCGTCTCCGACAGCCTCGTCTACCGCTACGACCCGGCCGCCTCGCCCGACGGCCTGCCCGGCAACGAGAGCACCTTCACCATGTGCAGCTTCTGGTACGTCGAAGCACTCGGCCAGTCCGGCCGGCTCGACGAGGCCCGGCTCACGTTCGAGAAGATGCTCACCTACAGCACCCACCTCGGCCTCTACTCGGAGGAGATCGCGCCGACCGGCGAGCAGACCGGCAACTTCCCGCAGGCGTTCAGCCACCTGTCACTGATCAGCACCGCCGTCAACCTCGACCAACTCCTCGACGCCCGCCCTTAGCCCACCATGCGGCTGACCCGATCCGGCGGGTCGGCGCTGCTGGCCTTCTTTCAGGACCGGGTCGCCGGATCCATCCGCTCGATCCACTGTGCCCGCCAGGCCGGCGGCTCCCAGGGCTCCCCGAAGTAGATCCGCTCGCGGACGACCTTGCCGTCGCGGAACTCCATGATCCCGACGGCCATCATCGGCCGGTCGTCGTACCGGATGGTGTACTCGTTGACCCACAGATCGCCGCAGCCGACGGTCCGGTGCAGCTGGAACTCCTGCCGCGCGGGGTAGCTGGACCGGAGGGCGGTGATGTTGGCCTTGCCGCGGACGCGCTCGCCGCCCTGTGGCCACTCCAGCACCGCGTCGTCGGCGTAGATCTCGGACGCGCGGGCGATGTCGTCGCCCGGCCCGCCGCCGGGAGCGCTGACGTTGGAGGCCTCGAAGTGGGCTTCGATCATCGCCCGGGCGACGGTCTCATCCATGGCCCAACCTTCCGTCCGAACGGAGGTGTGCGTCTTGGCCTGCGCACCTGGACGCTATCACCGGCCGGGAGTCACCTGGTGTCGTCCGTCAGGGATGCCCCTCCCGGCGGATCGCGCGAGCAGGACTGTCGCCCCCGCCCCGGCCACCAGTCCGAGCGCCAGCGCCCCGATCAGCCGGGCCCCGGTGGTGTGCGGCAGGAACGCGCCCGGCAGTCGCGACGCGACCAGCGCCCCGGCGGCGGTGACCGACGCGGCGACGATCCAGAACAGGCGCGGCCGGGCCGGAGCGCCGGGCGCCTCGCCGTGCCACTCCCGCAACAGCCGGCGACGCCCGACGTGTACGGCGAGGGCCAGCGTCGCCAGCGCACCGAGCACGGTGGAGGTCCAGTCCCATCCGACGGCGTGCTCCGTCAGCCGGTCCCACGCCTGATGGGTCGCGGCCGCGAGCAGGGCCGAGACGGCGCTGACCGCCATGCCGGGTCGGGAGACGCCGAGCACGCCGTAGTCGCGCAGCGCCAGCGCGGCCGGCCGGTGCGGCAGGTGTACCGCGACGGTCGGCGCGACCGCGCGCACGATGGTCGCGCAGAGCAGAGTCACGGGCAGGCAGAACAGGATCAGCCCGGCTGGCTGGTGCGACAGCGGGAAGACGGGCAGTCCGGAACCGTCGAGGGCGTAGGCCAGGTCCGGTGCGGCCGAGCCGACGACGAGGGCCACGCCGTCGAACCAGCGGGGGCGCCAGAGCTTCAGCGGCAGCGGCAGCGCGGCGTGTGAGGGAAAGGTCAGCGGCACCGCCGTACGCTACCCACGCGCGGCCCCGCCCGGCTGTCCCGCACCGCGCCGGGTCAGGTGGTGGCTGTCAGGGCCAGGTCCGGGCCTGGGCGTCGAAGACCTCGGGCGGGCTCTCCACCGGCAGGACGCAGACCAGGTGCCCGCCCGGCACCCGCAGGATGCGACAGTCCAGCCACCGGGCCACCTGGGTGGCGCCGAGGGCGACCAGCCGGGCCGTCTCGGCTTCGACGTCGTCGGTCTCGAAGTCGAGGTGGAAGCGGGGCGCGTCGTCGACGGCCTGCACGGCGGTGACCAGCCCGGGCAGGGCGCCGTGCAGGCCGACGAACTGCGGGTGCTCCGGGTCCGCCTCGGTGGGGACGCCGAGGGCGGCCGACCAGAAGGCCGCCGCCTGGGCGGCCTGCGCGTGCGGGGCGTCGATCAGGACGGCGTAGATGCGGCTGCGATGCATGCCGCGCAAGGTAGTGCCTGTCGCGGGTCCGCGCAGCCCCGGGCGCGGTCGGGGGAGTGGCCGGGTGGGGCGGACCACTCCCCGCGTGGACGGCCTCGGCTAGGCCGCGGCGGCGGCCGGACCCAGAGTTCGTCGACGGCGCGCTCGGCCGCCGCGAGGCTCTCCTGGGCCAGCGGCACCAGGCCGGCCATGGCCGGGTTCACGCCGGCGAGGGTCAGCTCCGCCGTGATGAAGCGCGGCTGGAGGCCGGTCATCGCCAGGCCGTGCGGCAGCCAGGGCTCGGCGTGGTCCCAGCCCTCGCGTGGCGTGCCGGGGGCGTACCCGCCGCCGCGCGTGGCCAGCACGATGAACTCGCGGTCGCCCAGGAGACCGGCCTGGGTCTCGGGGTCGTAGGCCAGGCCGGGCGCGATCAGGTGGTCGACCCACGCCTTGACGCTGCTCGGGGCGGCGAAGTTGTACAGCGGCAGCCCCAGCAGGACCGTGTCGGCCCGCCGCAGCTCGTCGACCAGTTGCTCGGTCAGCGCCCAGGACTCCCGCTGGGCCGGGGTGTGCTGCTCCGGCGGGGTCATCCGGGCCAGGCCGCCGGCGTGGTCCAGATGCGGCAGGGGATCGGCGCCCAGGTCCCGGTAGTGGACCGTGCCGCCGGGGTGCGCGGCGCGCCAGGCCCTGGCCGCGCGGTCGGTGAGCCGGCGGCTCACCGACCGGTCCCCCTGGATGCTGGAGTCGATGTGCAACAGGTGTGCCATTGGTTTGCCCTTCATAATTCATTGGTGCAGTGCCAATCATTTGTAGCACGTGGGTCGTGGGCGGCGACGGTAGGCTTGGTCACATGCCTGCCGTACCGGTCGACCAGCCCGAGCACCGCTCGGCGCCCCTGCTCGACCACCTCGCTCGGCGGATGCGGCTGCGTGCCGAGACGGTGCTGGCGCCGCTGGGGCTGCGGCCCCGGCACCTGGTCGCGCTCACGGTGCTGCGGGCACAGGGCGGCAGCAGCCAGCAGGCCCTCGCCGGCACGCTGGAGATGGACGGCACGAACATCGTCGGGCTGCTCAACGAGCTGGAGGCGGAGCGGCTGATCGAACGGCGCCGTTCTCCCGAGGACCGCCGCCGGCACGTCGTCGAGCTGACTTCCGCCGGAGAGAAGCGCCTCGGGCAGGCTGAGTGCGCTCTCGCGGCGGTGGAGGACGAGGTGCTCGGCGCGCTGGACGAGCGGCAGCGCGAGACGCTCTACGAGCTGCTGGAGCGGGCGGTCGGTGGCGGTCCGGCGTCCTGCGCCGGGGCGGCGGACGGTCCGTCATGCTCGGCCGCGGGCGGGCCGGCCTGCTGACGCCGCCCGCCTGCTGGCGGCGCCCGGGCGGTACCCAATTCCTGGCTGATCTTCGGCCCGCTGCGGTGTCCGATCTCGGCGGAGGTGCCGGTCCGGTGGTGCTGGCGCCCCCACGAACCACCGTCGCACCGGGCCGGGGGACGAGTGACGGCCGGGACCGACGCTCCCTCAGGAGATCGCCGTACCGATTGACTTTCGATAGGTTCAGAGCGATAGTCGATGCATGTTCACTGAGCATCGAGCGGTGGCCCCGCTCAGAGTCTTCCTCGTGCTGCTGTTCGGGATCCTGGTCATGTTCCAGACCTTCTCCCTGCCCGGACAGTTCGCACACATGGCGCAGGAGTCCCCGGACCACGCCTACCTCCGGTGGCCGATGACTGCCGTCTCGGTGTTCTGGCTGCTGTGCATCCAGGTGGTGATCGTGTCGACCTGGAAGTTGCTCACCCTGGTCAAGAACGACCGCATCTTCAGCGACGCCGCCCTGGCGTGGGTGGACGCGATCGTCTGGGCGATCGTCGCCGCCTGGGTGGTGCTGCTGGGCGTGTTCCTCTATGTCGGTTTCCACGCGTCCGACCCCGGCCTGCCGCTCCTGCTCTTCCTGATGTTGGTGGGCGTCGCCGTGCTGGGGCTCCTGATGGTGGTGATGCGGGCCCTGCTGCGGCAGGCCACGACACTGCGCACCGACATGGAAGCGGTGATCTGATGCCCATCGTCGTCCGCATCGACGTCGAGCTGGCCAAACGCAAAATGAGCGTCGGTGAGTTCGCCGAACGCGTCGGGCTCACGCCGGCGAACGTGGCGGTGCTGAAGAACGGCCGGGCCAAAGCCGTCCGGTTCAGCACCCTGGAAGCCATGTGCCGGGTGCTCGACTGCCAGCCCGGTGACCTGCTCGAGTGGGTCGAGGACTGACTCGGCGCACCGCGTGCCAACCACCGAACACCTCGGCCACGTCGACCCGCTCACCGGCCGGATCCGGCCTCGGAAAGGAACCCCTATGAAGTACGTCCTCGCCCTCGTCGCCCTCCTCGCCGTCGCGATCGGCGTTGCCGGCATCGTGTACGGGGAGGCCGATGACTCGCCGGGCCTCCAGCTCCTGGGCGTCGTGCTCGTCCTCGGCACCGTGGTGTTCGGCGTGCGGGCCGTCCGACGCGGCAGGTAGCAGAACCCACGGTGGCTTCGTCCCCGCCCGGCGGCGTCAGCGCCGGGCTTCGGCCCGGAGCCGGTCGGCCAGCTCACGGACCGCGGCGGCGAAGCGTTCGTCGGATTCGCACGGCCAGTGCCCCTTCATCGGGGGCGGGACGCTGTCGCTCGGGGGCGCCACCACGTCCTCGGGGTCCCGCAGCCGCCGGTCGACCCGTCCGCTCGGGCCGCCCGGGTCGGCGGGTCACCGGGCCGGTGTGCGGCGAACAGCCAGCCGCCGATGGGGTCGGTCTCCCGCCACAGGTTCAGCCAGCGCCAGCCGACCCGCTCGCCCACCTCGTGCAGCACGTCGCGGCCCAGGTACGCGGGGAAGAGCCGGGCGTACAGGCGGTCGAGCGGGGACCCGTGGGTCAGCAGCGCGACCCGCCGGCGTACCTGCGGCGGCAGTTGCAGCACCGTGGCCGCCAGCAGCACCGAGCCGTGGCTGTGGCCGCTGAGCAGCACGCCGGTGTGCCGCTCGGCCAGGTAGCAGATCCGCTTCGCCAGCTCGGGTACGGCCCGTTCGGCGTAGCACGGCGGCGCGAAGGGGTGGGCCGCCCGGGGCCAGAACGTGCCCAGGTCCCACACCACGCCGACGTACCGGCGGAACTCCGCCGTCCGGTAGGCGAACAGTCCGCCCATCACCAGGGCGAGCACGAGACCGGCGATGAGATAGCTGCCCACGGTCAGCCCGAAGTTCACGAACCCGGACGGCACCCCGAGCAGCCGTTCCGCCAGCGGGCTCGGCTGCAGACCGAACAGTGCGAGCAGGCTCGTGGCCAGGCCGAGCGTGGCGAGGCCGGCGCACGCGACGGCCAGCGGGCCGAGCCGCTCGGTGAACCGCGCCCGCGCGATCGTCTTCGCCACGCGTCGCAGCCGGTCGGCCGCCTCCGGCGGGGCTGCCGGGAAGTCCCTGGCGACGATGGCCGCCGCCGCCCGTCGGCGACCACGGAGGGAGAGCAGGGTCAGCCCGACGGCGACCAGCACCGCCACGATCATGCTCAGGAAGAAGGTGAACAGCGCCCACTTGTAGGCCAGCGGCGGGGCCGCCAGGTCCTCCGGGCGTCCGGTGATCGCCCGCCGGTTGAGGAAGTACGCCGTCCGGTAGACCAGCTCGGTGGAGAACGCGCTCGACAGGCCGACCGCGAAGGCCGCGATCACCGGCGCGCCGAGGCCCTGCAGCAGCGACCCGCCACCGTCCCGGCGGCCGAGCGAGGGGGCCAGCACGGCGAGGGCCGCCAGCAGTGCCATCTGCGCGAGGACGGCCCAACCGACGATCCGGCCGTACCCGGGCAACCCGGCCGAGAGCGGCCACGGGGTCCGGTCCAGTGCGACGACCCCGAGGGTCGCCACGGTCAGAGCGCAGGCCACCATGCGCAGCGCCACGGTCAACCGGTCGGTGGTGTGCGCCGTCTCCGGCCGTTCCAGCAGCTCGGGCGCGCAGAGCAGCGCCGCGCCGGCCCCCAGCACCAGCACGGCGAGGACGGCCAGGCCGACCGTCGCGACCGAGGGGTGGCCGACACCGCGCGCGGTGAGCAGGGTCAGGTCGAGCACCGCGAGCGCGGCGGCGATGTGGATCGCCCGCAGCCGGCCCACCATCGGCATGGCGTCCCACTGGCCGACGGCGCTGAGCCGGTCGCCCTCCGGGTCGCCGGTCGGCACCCGGAAGCCCTCGTATGAGCGGCCGGGCCGGGCGCCCAGCAGCCAGACCAGCCCGACCGCGCCGATCGGTACCACGGCCAGCACCGCCAGCCGCAGGCCGACCGGGTGCCCCCCGAGCCAGGACAGCCAGGTGCGGCCCGTCATGCAGCGGGCCGAGCCCATGCACTTCCAGGCGATCAGGTCCAGGGCGACGCCGGCGGCGGACAGGGTGTACAGCACGGTGAGGCTGAGCGCGAGGAGCCGGCACAGCACCTTGATGCCCGAGCCCGGCCCCCGCCGTGCCGGCCGCATCCAGATCGCCACGTTGCTCAGCATGAACGGGAGCAGGAAGACCAGGGACAGCGTCCGGGCGGCGGTGCCCGACGGCAGGTCGCTCCACCGGTACACCTCCAGCACCACGCCCCCCGGCCCGGTGCTGTCCGGGTACCCCGGCCTCGGTCGGAAGAAGCCGCCGCTGCGGTCGCCGGCCACCTGATGGGTGTGCGGCCGGTCGAGCACCTGATCGGCGCGGGCGCCCGAGACCCCGTGCACCCGCAGTTCGACGACGTCGTCCGGCGCTTGCTGCTCACCGGATGCGGTGTCCGTCATCGGCCTGCGACCCCCGGGCGGCGCGGCCAGCAGTTCGGGACGGCTGCCGAAGGACGAGCCACCCGGCAGCCGGCTGGCGGGGGTGACTACCCGCGCAGGCGGGCGCCAACCGGGAAGGTCACGCGCCGGGGTGGACATCCCCGGCCGCGCTTCGACCGGCACGGCCCACCTCCCGCGTCCCGTCGTCCGCCGGACACCGGATCGGCTGCTGGTAATGTCGGCGGCGAGTGATCGGGACAGGGAGACCAGACATGGCGGGTGACGACGACATCTCCGGGTGAGACCGGACATGGTCGGCCACCGGCAGGCGCGTAGCAGGCGCCCCGCCGCCGGTGGGCCGTGCCGTCGTCGACCAACCCCTGTTGCCCGCCGGGCGGCTGTCGCACGCCCGCATCACACCCGAGGTCCTCGCATGTCCGACGCGTACGTCATCTGCTCCAACCTCTCCTTCTCCTGGCCCGACGACACTCCCGTCTTCGAGGACCTGTCGTTCACCGTCGGCGGTGGTCGCACGGGGCTGGTCGCCCCCAACGGCGCCGGCAAGAGCACGCTGCTCAAGCTGATCGCCGGGGAATGCCGGCCCACCGGCGGGTCGGTGACCGTCGAGGGGGTGCTCGGCTACCTCCCGCAGAGCCTGCCCCTGGCCGGCGACCTGACCGTCTCCGAGGTGCTGGGGATCGCCCCCGTGCTCCGGGCGCTGCACGCCATCGAGGCCGGCGACGCGAGCGAGGAGCACTTCACCACGATCGGCAACGACTGGGACGTCGAGGAGCGCACCCAGGCCCAGCTGGACCGGTTGGGGCTCGCCGGCGTCGCGCTGACCCGCCGGCTGGACACCCTCAGCGGCGGTCAGGTCGTCTCGCTCGGCCTCGCCGCGCAGCTGCTGAAGCGGCCCGACGTCCTGCTGCTCGACGAACCCACCAACAACCTCGACCTCGACGCCCGGCGCATGCTCTACCACCTGCTCGACGACTGGCCCGGCTGCCTGCTGCTGGTCAGCCACGACCGGGCGCTGCTGGACCGGATGGACCGCATCCTCGAACTCGACCGGGGCGAGGTCCGCTCCTACGGCGGCAACTTCACCGCCTACCAGGACGCGGTGCGGGCCGAGCAGGAGGTCGCCGAGCGCAACGTCCGCAACGCCGAGCAGGAGGTCAAGCGGGAGAAGCGGGAGATGCAGCAGGCCCGCGAGCGGGCCGAGCGGCGGGCCAGCAACGCCAGCCGCAACCTCAAGAGCGCCGGGCTGCCCAAGATCTTCGCCGGGACGATGAAGCGCGGCGCCCAGGAGTCGGCCGGCCGGGCCGGCGAGACGCACGCGGCCCGGGTCAGCCAGGCGCGGGCCCGGCTCGACGAGGCCGGCCGCGCCCTGCGCGACGAGCAGCGGATCGTGCTGGACCTGCCGGGCACCAACGTTCCCGCCGGGCGCACCGTCTTCCTCGGCGAGCGGATGCAGGTCCGCTACGGCGACCGGGCGCTCTTCGCCGCCGACGGTGCCGACCTGGTGATCCGGGGGCCCGAGCGGATCGCGCTGACCGGGCCCAACGGCGCCGGCAAGTCCACCCTGCTCCGTCTGGTCCACGGTGATCTGGAGTCCGACGGAGGCCGGGTGCGGCGGGCCGACGGGCGGATCGCGTACCTGTCGCAGCGGCTGGACCTGCTGGACCTCGATCGTACGGTGGCGGAGAACCTGGCCGCGTTCGCGCCCGGAACGCCGGAGGCGGAGCGGATGAACCTGCTCGCCCGCTTCCTGTTCCGGGGCTCCCGGATCCACCTGCCGGTCGGGGTGCTCTCCGGCGGGGAGCGGCTGCGCGCCACCCTGGTCTGCGTGCTGTGCGCCGAGCCGGCCCCCCAGCTGCTGCTGCTGGACGAGCCGACCAACAACCTCGACCTGGTCAGCGTCGCCCAGTTGGAGAGCGCGCTCGGCGCATACCAGGGCGCGTTCGTGGTGGTCAGCCACGACCAGCGGTTCCTCACCGAGATCGGGGTGGACCGCTGGCTGCGGCTCGCCGGGGGAGAGCTGCGGGAGACCGGCGCGCCCGAGCCCGACTGACCTTTACCGGGATCACCAGGGGACGGGCCGGCCGTCGCGGAAGAAGCCGCCGGTCGGTCCGTCGTCGGGCAGGTCGACGGCCCACAGCACGCCGGCCGCGCCCTCGGCGACCGGGCGGCGCCCCAGCCGCCCATGTCGGTGGCGACCCAGCCCGGGCAGACGGAATTGACCAAAATCCCGTCGGGTGCGAGCTGCGCGGCGAAGAGCCGGGTGACCGCGTTCAGCGCGGCCTTCGAGATGGCGTACGCGGGGGTGCCGGCACCCATGCCGCTCAGCGAGCCGGCGCCGCTGGACACGTTGACGATCCGCCGGCCGGGCCCCTGGTGGCGCATCAACGGCAGGACGGCCTGGGACACCTTCAGCGCCCCGAGCGCGTTGACCTCGAAGGCCTCCCGGACCACCCCGACGTCGGCGCCGGCCGGGTCCTGGTCGGTGTCGTAGTGGATGCCGGCGTTGTTGACCAGGACGTCCACCCGACCGGGTGCGTCGGCCAGGCCGGCGGCGAACGCCCGGACGCTGTCGTCGTCGCCGACGTCCAGCCGGCGTACCAGGACCCGGCCCGGGCCGGGGGTGAGGGTGGCCGCCGCCGCCTCCCCCCGCCCGGTGTCGCGGCAGGCGAGCACGGTGACGAAGCCGCGGTCCAGCAGTTGCTGCACCACGGCCAGCCCGATACCCCGGTTGGCGCCGGTCACCACGGCGGTGCGGTCCTCGGTCACCCCGGCAGTTTCCCCCGCTGCGCGCCGTACGCACCGTCCGGCGGTGGAACCGGGACGCGCGTACGGCGGCGCCCGGGTCAGCCGGTGCCCTGCCGGTGCACCCGCCCTTCGTGCGCGACCTTGGACCGGCCGTGGTCGCGTTCGCTGCCCGAGGGGCCGGTCGCGGTCCGCTCGTGCCGGCGCGAGGGCGAGCGTTCGACCTCCGAACCCTGCCGCCCCGGCGCGCCGCTGCCCGAGTGCCGTCGGCCCCGGGCCGATTCGCCACCGCTGTCGTGTTTGTTGTGCTTCTGGCTACCCATGGGCAGCGCGTACCCGCCGAGCGGGCGGCTAGTCGCCCGTCACCGTCGGTCGGGGCCGCCCTCTCGTACCGGTGGCCCGGCGGCGCCGGCACCGCCAGCCGGCTTAGTCCCAGAGGTTGAAGAGCACGTCCCCGAGGGTGTCCGGCTTCCAATAGGCCAGCTGCGCGTGTTCGTCGGCGGTGAGCGCCGTCAGGTCGACCCGCGACAGGGGAGTGTGCAGCTGTGCGACCGAGAGCACCCGCAGGCCGGAGACCTCGGCGAGGGCCGCTGCCAGCATCGCGTCGTCGACGAAGGCCACGCCGGCGTCACCGGCGCAGCGGGGACGGGCCAGGGCGACCAGCGGGAGCAGGGTGTGCCGCAGCACGGTGACCGCCCGGTCGCCGCGCACGATGACGACCGTGTCGAAGCTGGGCGTCACGCCGGCCGCCGCGCAGCTCGTGACGGCACCGCCGGTGCGCCGGGCGGCGTCGTGGCAGACCGTCCGGAAGGAGCGCAAGCCGCCGTCCGGGTCGTTCGGCCGGACGCCGAAGCCGGTCGCGCCCGCCGGCAGTCTCGCGTGGACATCGCCGTAGTCGTGGGGCTCCCCTGTCCAGAGCTGGTCCACATCCCTCCTTGGCCTGCCGGGCACCAGGCTAGTGATCCCCGCGACCCGATCGCGGACCAGGTGCCGCGCTCGAAGATCGAGGATCGGTTCCCCACCCGGCGAGCTAGGCCGCGCCGGCGGAGCACGGCGTGACAGGGACCGGAGCGGGCCGTTGCGGGCGCGGGACGCGTACGTGGGCGAGTGGACGGCGGCGGCCTGCGGCCTGGTCGACACCGACGCGCTGCTCGCCGCCTGGGAGCAGGCGCTCGCCGTGCCCCAGTGGGACGGGCCCCCGGTCTGGACGCACGGGGATCCGCTCCCCGGCAGTCACTGCGCTGACCTACTACCGGGAGACCAACCCGGTGATGGCGGCCCTGGGCCGGCGGGCGGTCGAGGCGGTGCTGACCGACCTGGCGTGACGGGACCGCCGCGCCAGTGCGCCCGCAGGAAAAGTGGTTGAAACGCACCCGCCCGGCCGGCCTACCCTCGACGGCGTGACCGGCCGCGACCCCGTCGACTCCTACCTGGTCTGCGCCACGCCCCGCACCGGCAGTTCGCTGCTGCTCGGGCTGCTCGCCTCCACCGGCGTCGCCGGCCGCCCGCAGGCGTACTTCCGGGTGCCGGACGAACCGCTGTGGGCCGAGCGCTGGGGGATCGCCCGGCGTCCGGACGGGAGCCTCGACTACCGGGAGTACCTGGCGGCGGCGCTGGCGGCCGGGCGTACCGACAACGGCGTGTTCGGGGCGAAGCTGATGTGGGGGACGCTCGACGAGCTGGTTGACCGGCTGGCCACGGTGTATCCGGGCCTCGCCGGCGCGGACCTGGCGCTGCTGGACCGCGCCTTCGGGCGTACCCGATTCGTGTACCTGCGGCGCGACGACGTCGTCGCGCAGGCGGTGTCCTGGCTGCGCGCCGAGCAGACCGGCACCTGGTACCTGGGCGGCGACGGTGAGATCAGCGGTGGCGACGGCGGTGGGGGTGTGCCGAACTTCGACGCGGACGCGATCGGCCGGCTGGTCGAGGTGATCGGCCGGCACGACGCGGCGTGGCGGGCGTGGTTCGTCGCGTCCGGCGTCCGGCCGTACGTGGTGTCCTACGAGGACCTCGACGCGGACCTGGTCGGCGTCACCCACGCCGTCCTCGACTTCCTCGGGCTCACGCTGCCCGCCGGGGCCGCCGTCGTGCCCCGCACCGGCGGCAGGCCGACCAGCTCAACCGGGAGTGGATCCGCCGCTACCGGGCGGTGTCGACGGGCGCCGGCACCCGCGTCGTCCGGCCGAGGTAGGTGACCGGACCGGGGTCGGGCACCGGGATCTCGTGGAAGCCCAGCCGGTCGTAGAAGCCGCGCGCCCGCACGTTGGCGGTGACCATGCCGACGTGCAGCCCGGGCGCTCCGGCGCGGGCGGCGGCGCGCAGGAACGTCTCGACGAGCCGCCGGCCGTGACCCCGGCCCTGTTGCCCGGGCAGCAGGTCGATGTGCAGGTGGGCGGGGTAGCCGGCGAGTTCCGGTAGCAGCATCCGCTCCGGCCGGTGGTGCAGCGCGATCATCTCGTCGTCCGGGGTGGCCGGCGGGCGGGTCGGCACCGGGTACCTGTCGGCCAGCCGCGGTATCCACTCCCGCCGGTAGGCCCGCACGAAGGCGGGCGTGTCCGCCGTGCCGATCACGTAGCCGACGACGACGTCGGAGTGCGTGAGCACGAACGCCAGCTCCGGCTCCAGGTGCAGGTACGGCCCGGCGAAAAGGTCGGGCATCAGGTCGTCGCTGGCGTACCGGCCGCGGGCGTCGCCGCCGGCGTCGGCCGTGCGGACGCAGATGTCGTAGACCGCGTCGTGGTCGCGGTCGGTGTAGCGGCGGATGGCGGTGGCGGTGCTGTCCATGCCGGGACGGTACGGGGTGGAACCGCTTGCACCGCAAGCCGTTCAGGCGCTGCCCCGCCGGATCAGCGCCGACGGGTGCACCACCGGCCGGTCGGCGGCGGCGTCCCCGGTGAGCAGTGCGCGCACCGCCCCGGCGGCGATCCGTTCCACCGGATGGGTGCCGGTGGTCAGGGCCGGCAGGGCCGAGGCGGCGGCCGGAGCGTCGTCGAAGCCGACCACCGCGACGTCGTCGGGCACCCGTACCCCGTTCTCGGCCAGGGCGCTCAGCGCCCCGATCGCCACGGCGTCGGTGATGGCCACGACGGCGTCGGTGTCCGGCCAGGCGGCGCATCAGCCGGCGCAGGCCGGCGCGGCCGGTGCTGTCGGTGAGGCCGCCGGAGGTGGTGCGGCCG
>NZ_JAEVHN010000011.1:0-34000 GCF_016803375.1 Micromonospora sp. 4G55 | reverse complement strand
GCCGGGCGGCGAGGGTGCGGGCGGCGGCGCGTTCGGCGTCGGTGGGGTCGCGGCGTGTCCACGTCGCGGGCGCCGAGAAGCGGGCGGTGATCTGCTGGTCTCGGTATTGGGCTGGTGTCAGCCCGGCGGTGTGGGCCAGGTAGTCCGCGAGGGCTTGGGCGAGTAGGCCGGCGAACACCCCGGGGTCCGCGGTGGGCGGGTGCGGTTGGCGGTGTGGGTCGATGCCGAGGATGCGGCACCACCGCCACGCCAGGCCGATCATCTGCTCGGCATCGGTGTCGCCGGTCGTATGGGCCTGCCGCCACACGTCGCGCAGATGCAGCAGCCGTTTGCGGCCGAGGATCGTGGTGACGGCGGCGCGGACACCCTTGATGTCTTTCGCGGTGATGATGCGGGCGTCGACCCTGGCCAGGAGCAGGCCGGCGAGGTTGCCGGCGTGCCAGGCGTCGTCGACTGGCGCGTCGCCGGGGTCCAGGAGGGTGGTCACGGTGCGGCGCAGCCACCGCCGGTCACTGCGGCGGCGGGTGCGCTGCCGGTTCTCGACGCGGGACTCCTCGAGAAGCTCGGCGACGGTAGCGACGACGGGTGGGGTGCCGGGCGGGGCGGTCCACTGGCTGTGGGCGGCGTGGGCGGCTTCGTGTACGAGCAGCCCGTAGGCGGTGGGCACCAGGCGCTTGTGGCCGGCGCGGCGAGGGTCTGCCACATCGGGGGTGCCGATGTGGCTGGCGTCGACCTCGATACGGCCGCTGTCGGGGTAGAAGCAGGCGGGGGGCGCCGCCGCCCGCGCCGGGTGCGACGGTGACAGTCAGGTCAGTGCGGCCGGTCAGGACCGGGATGTGCCGGGTCCAAGCGGTGCTCCAGTCCTGCCAGTCCGGGTCGCCGGCGGTAGGGCCGGTGGTGCCGGATTGCAGGTGCCTGTGGGGATGGGGCATGACTGTTCTCCTCTCCGGTTCAGCGCTGCTTGCCGAGGGTCAGGGCGGTGATCTCGGTGCCGAAGTGCTGCCGCAGGGCGGCGGTGACCGTCTCGCGGTCGTGCTCGGGGGCGCGGCCGGCGAGGTTCGCCACGCCGTGGGCAGGCCGAGGGTCTTGCGGACGCGGGTGAAGCCGAGCAGCTCACGCAGCTGCGGCGCCCAGCTGACGTGTCCGGCGGCCAAGTCGTCGTTGAGCGCGACGGCGGCGGCCACGGCGGGGGCGGGGACGCCGAGGTGGCGGGCGAGTTCCCAGTCGGTGGTGACCTCGATGTGCACGTCGAACCGCGACGCCAGGGCCTCGGTCAAGATGGCGCCGTGCACACCCGGGTTGTGCCCGGCGATGACGTAGAACCCGTCGACGGCCTCGACGCGTTCGTTGCGGTAACCGGGGATCGTGATGACCCGCCGCCCGTCCATCGCGGGGTAGAGCACGGCGAGGACCTTCGGCGGGATGAGGGTGGCGTCGTCGACCAGCAGCGCCCGCCCCTCGCGCATCGCCGTGACGAGAGGCCCGTAGACGAACTCGAAGCCGCCGTCGGGCAGCGGGATGAAGGTGCCGAGGAAGTCCTCCACGACGGTGTCCCCGGTCCCGGCGACGGTGAGCAGGTCAGGGAAGGCGGCCTCGACCAGGGCTGTCTTGCCGGTGCCCGGCGGGCCGTAGAGCAGCACCGGGATGCGCTTGTCGCGCAGCCGGCGCAGCACGTCCACATCCGTCGCGCCGGCGAGCCTGCGCGGGAAGTATAGGTCGCCGTTGGGCCGGGCCACCGGCTGCCGCCGGTTCGAACGCCTGCCGCCGTTCGCTGGGGTGCGCGGCGCGGGTGGTGGCATGGTGCCGGCGGCGTCGATGCCGGCCTGGGTGATCTGGAAGCGGTGCGGGCCGGTGTGGTGGATGGCGTACCCGGCGGCGGCCATCTTCTTCAGCGCCTCGAACACCGCGCCGGTGGAGGGTGCGGAAATGGCGGTGGTGATCTCGCCGACCTTCAGTACCTGGTCGGGGTGGGCGGCGAGGTGGGCGGCGACCTGCCGGTAGAGGTAGCCGGGCCGGCGCTCGCCGGCCGATTCGGCGGCGGTGTCGGTGCTGGGTGATGGGGTTGCAGGGTCCATGCGGGGCCTCCTGTCATTGGGGGCCCGCGCACCCGTCTCCGGGTGCGCGGGCGGTGTAGTGCGGTACCGCGCGGCGGAGACGGATAGGTGCCGGGCGCGGCCCGTGACAGGGGCCGGCCAGCAACCTGAGGTACTCACATCAATGGGCAGCCCGCAGGGGCTGCCGGGTCGGGGTGCCGCCACCAACGGTGGGCGACGACAAGGAACGCACCCGGTCCCGGATCGATCAAGTCGTTCCGGTATCGGGCGCTACGGGCGGCAGAGGGTGACCTCGTGGCGGGGGCGGCGGGAGATCCGCACGGTCAGGCCGAATTCGCTGCCGTCAGACAGTTCCAGCCACACGCCGCGGTCGAGGGTCAGCACCCCGGCGTCGCGGTAGACGCGGGCGGAGGTGATGGTCACCGGGGTGCCGTCGTCATGGGTGAGTTGGGGCAGGCCGGCGTCATCGCAGAGCTCGTCCAGGTCGCCGGTGGTGAGCAGGTGCGTCACGAGGGCCTGCAGGATCTCCTCGTGGGCGTACCCGCCGAACTCGTCGTCGCTTTCGTCGAGCATGGCCAGTGCTCCTTTCGGTGTCAGGGATGGTGTCGGACAGGGGGTTAGGCCTCGGGTGCGGGTGGGTCGGGGATGTGGCCGGCGATCCGGTCGCAGTCGTAGGGATGCACCGCTATCCAGGTCCAGGCGCGGCCCATCACGACGTACCGGCCGTCCGGGTCGGGAGTGATCCGTTCGATGGCGTCCGGGTCGTCGTGCACCCGGGTCTCGTCGGCGACGATGACGTCGCCCTCGAACCACAGGCGGGCCATGGATTCGTCGACCATCCACTCCTGGCGCTCGCCGGTGATCCCTTGGGCGGCGAGGTGCTGCCGGTAGCGGTCCCGGGCGTCGGACTGGTCGGCGACGATCGCCTCCGCCACCTCGCGGGTACAGGTGAACACCGCCCACCCGTTCCACGTGTCGACCAGGGTGCCGACGAACCCGACCGGAATCCGCATGTCCCCGTCCGGGTTGGGTCTGCACGCCCAGTCCCCGGCGAACACACCCCGTCCGCCCAGCCGCACCCGGTCGGGGTGCACGTGGCTGAGGTCCCGGTCGTCACCGTCGGGGTGCAGGACCATGTGGCACTGCCGGGCAGCCTCGGCTTCGGCCGCCTCGTCGTAGCCGTCGCACCACGCCCACCGCGCCTGGTCACGCTGCCGCGCGGACAGCTCCGCCCATGCTGGGGCGTCGGGCGGTGCGTGCTCGGCGTACCGGTCGGAGTCCTCGGCCAGCGTGTATCGGTCGGCGGTCGGGAGCCCGTCGAGAACTCGCGGGTCAACGTCGTCGATACCGGCCAGGACCTGCCGCGCCACTGCGGTCACGTCGCCACGCGTGCGGCCGCCGAGGACATGCTGCGCCCACCACCCGGCGGCGTCCCGACCGGCCGCAGCCCCGGCGGCACGCAGCGCCCCGAGCACCCGCTCCCAACCCGCGGCGCTGACCGGGGCGGGCAGGCGGCGGACGCGGTCACCCTCGCCGAGCAGCATCGACAGGCAGGAGCCGCTGTCCCAGTCGACGTCGAGGACCTGCGTCTGTGGGTTGTAGCGGCGCACGGTGCCCTCGTCGCCCGGGCGTAGGAGGGTGTGCGGGTCGCTGGTGTGTTCCAGGGCGACCCGGTCGCCGGGCTGATAGCTCACTGCCGCCCCCCATCGTCCGAGACGTCGGTGTCGAGGAGGGCCGCGCAGCAGGCGGCGACGCCGTCGCAGACGCCGTCGGTGAAGCCGTCGCGCACCGTGTCGATGACCAGCGCCCGGTCGAGATCAGGCAGGTCGGACCAGGCAGGAGCGCCGGTCGGGGCGTGGGCCTGGTAGCGGTCGGCGTCGTAGCCGGCGACGTCAAAGCGGGGCAGCGTCCGCAGCACCTGCGCGTCGCTGCCGTCGATGCCCGCCAGGACGATCCTGGCGGTGTGCGCCTGCTCGGCCCGAGGGCGGTCGGCCAGGGCGTGCTGCCGCCACCAGCCGACGGCCAGCCGGCCCTCCCGCTCCCCGCGTGCCGCAGCACCAGCAGCACCCGCGGGTCCACCGGTGGCGTGGGTGGCTGCGGCGAGCCGGACGTCGTGGCGGTCTGGAGGCTGGGGTAGGGGGAGGCGGGGGTGGCCGGGTCGATCCAGTCGGCGGCGAGTAGCACCCCCTCCCGTCGGTAGCGGGCCGGCACGGTGCGCTCGTTGGTGACCCGGCGCAGCCACCCGGCCAGCTCCGCACGAATCTGTTGTGATGCGGTGACGTAACGGGCGCGGGCCTCGCGGGCCCGCCGGTTCGCCTCCTGCAGGTTCCGCCGATCCACGTGCGTGTGCAGGTCGAGCAGCCACTGATGCTCGACGGTGGGAATCCAGCCGGAGCGGGAGTCGGTGAGCAGGCCGCGCAGCGCCTCGGCGTAATAGTCGTCGCCGTACCGATGGAAATCACCGCCGTGGATCATGCGGTTCTGGATGTCCTGCAGTCGGCGGCCCAACGCCACCCAGTCGGTGTCGTCCTCGGGCCGGGTCCCCGGCTGCCGAGGGATGCTGGTGCTGGTGTCGGTCACGGTGATGTCCTTTCCGTGTGGTTGAGGTCAGAAGTGGTGGCGGCGCCAAGGACGCGGTCCTGCTAGCCGCGATCTGCAGCCGGTGTGCGGGGATTCGGGTGTCAGTCCACGACGCGGCCCACGGCGGCCAACTGGCTGGCCCACCCGGACAGCCGGCTGATCTTGACGACGTCGCCGCTGTGTGGGGCCTGCACGATCAGCCCCTGGCCGAGGTACATGCCCATGTGGCCGGGCCGTGAGGTGGTGCCGCGGCTGCCGGGGATGAACAGCAGGTCCCCCGGGCGCAGGTTCCGGTAGTCGTCGACCGCGGTGCCGGCGTGGACCTGCTCGCCGGTGGTGCGAGGCAGCCAGACCCCGGCCGCCCGGTACGCCTGCTGGATCAGGGAGGAGCAGTCGCATTGGCGGGCGGGGATGCCGGAGTGGGGTGCGGTGCAGTCCCCGCCGAAGGTGTAGGGGGTGCCGAGCTGGGCTAGGGCCCAGCCGATCGCGGTCACCACCTGCGGTGGGGTGCCCGGCGGCAGGGTGAACCCGGCGGGCAGGGCAACCTGTTCACTGCCGGGTTGGCCGTCGCCGCCGTCGAGCAGGCACAGCGGGTTGCTCATCGCCTGCTCCAGATCGGCGGCGACGGGCCCGGTTGGGGTGCCGCCGGTCAGGACGCGGACCAGGGCGATCGCGTCGTCCTCCCACTTGGCGTAGGCACCGGGGTAGGCGGAGCGCTGAACCGCCTGGGCGGCGTCGGTCAGTGCCATGGCCTGCCACCCGTCGACGGCCAGCAGCGCGGTGTAGAACTTCCCGGCCGCGTAGCGAGGATCCCCCAGTTGGGCGAGGGTGCCCCAGCCCTGGGAGGGTCGTTGCTGGAACAGCCCGATCGAGTCGCGGTCCCCGCCGGGCAGGTTGCGCAGGGTGGACTCCTGCATGGCGGTGGCCAGGGCGATGACCCACCCGCGTGGCGGCACCTTGAGCTCCGCGCCGACGGTGACGATCACGGCGGCGTGGGCCGTCTGGTCGCTGTTCCACCCGCCGGCACCGCCGCTCGTGGGTGCGGTCATGGGGGGCAGCAGCGGCTGCCCGTCCGGGCCGACCGCGCCATAGCAGGAGGCTGCGGCGGTGCCGCCGCCGGTGAACAGGGCGCCGATCCCGCCCGCGCACAGCACCAGCACGGCAATCACGGCGGCGGCGACGGAAGCCAGAGCCCGGGCGCTCATCGTGAGGCTCCCGCCGCCGGTTGCTGGCTGTCGCGCTGGGCGAGGCAGCGGCCCATGGTGGCGGGCGGGGGCAGGCAGCCGGTGAGCGGGTAGCGGGCGATGCGGCTGCCGTCGTCGGTGTGCACGGCGATCGTGTCGGTGCCCGGGTCCACCAGGTAGATCCACTCGACGTCGAGGTGCCCGGCGTGGCACAGCGGGAACACGGTGACCGGCTCCGGCGCGTCGGCGATGCTGTCGGTGGTGGCCGCCAGGGTCATGCCGACCCCGGGCACCGGGTGCTGGCCGGCGAACCCGGAGGTGGCGGTGATGTCCGGGTCGAGATGTTCCCAGTCGGTGGCGAGGATCGCGGTGATCAGCGCGCGCGTGTCCTGGCGGGCGTGGCCGGCCCAGATCGCGGCCAGCGTGGGCAGGACGACGCTCGGGTGGCCGGCGGAGAGCACGAACCGGGCGTGCACGAGGTGCGGGTTGTCCGGGTCGGTGGCGCCGACATAGCAGTGGGTGCTCACGGGACAGGGCTCCTTCAGCAACAGGCGATGATTCGGGCGCCCGCCGTCATGCATGCACGCTTGCATGCATGCATGACTGCGAGCTGGTCGTTACGGCTGGTCGGGGTGGGGCGGCCAGGTGGCGGGCGTGGCGCGCCAGCCGAAGATCGGGTCGGTGGTCTCGACCGATCCGCAGCGGGTGCAGCGGGTGTAGGTGTCCTCGCCGTAGCCGGCCATGGACGGCATCTCGTCGGAGGCGATCTCGTCGACGGCGCCGCAGACCCGGCAGCGGATGGACGCCCCGTCGGGTCCACAGGTGGTGAAGATCGGCTCGTCGGGGTCGCTGTGGGGCAGCACCTGGCCGGTCATGCCGTACCCGCGCTCGTGCTCGTGCTCGTCTGGGTGTAGCGGGCGGTGGCCGCGAGCAACGCGGTCAGGCCGGGGTGGGTGGCGGGGATGTCGCCCGGGTCGAGGGCCTCGTTGACGCACAGCAGCGGGTGGTCCTCGCCGCGCAGACGGGTGACCTCGTAGAGGCGGCCGTCGGTGTCGACGGCGTCGACACGGCGGGCCTGCCGGGGCTGGCCGTCGACCGTGAGGATGTCGTCGTAGCAGGCGGCCCACGCCAATAGCCGCGCGTGCGGCGCGGTCGCGCGGATCAGTCCGAGGATGGTGTGCAGAGTGGCGCGGTAGGGCGTCGGCGCATCCGGGTTGGACAGGCTGGCGGCGAGGCGGTGCAGCAGCGCGGGCAGCCCAGCCGGGTCGGTGAGCAGGTCGTCGCGGTGCAGCGGGAACTCCACGCTGTACATCTCGCGCAGCGACGCCGGCCCTGCGGTGGTGTCCAGGGGCCGGTCGTGGATGAGCAGCAGCGTCGCGGGCTGACCCCAGCCCAGCGTCTCGGCGTCGGCGTCGACGGCCAGGAGGCAACCGGCGAGGGTGTGCACGGCGTTGAAGGACAACACAGCGGTCTCCCTTGTCAGGGGCGGAAAGGGAAGGACCCCGCAGCCGGCGGCTGCGGGGTCCTCTGGCGTGCGAGGGGTCGTGGGGCCGGGTTAGTGGTAGTGGCGGTCGCGGCTGCGCCGCTGCGGCGGGGCGCCGCGGGGGCAGTACTCACACACGCCGCCGCCGGAGCGTTTGGCGTCGTACATGGCGGTGTCGGCCTCGGCGAGCAACTGCCGGGGGCTGGCATGCTGGCCGCGGGTGTGGGTGTGCCCGACCGAGGCGGGCACGCTGATGTCGCCGTTGACCACGCGGATCGGCGCGGCGGCGATGACCTGCCAGGCGGCGTGGGCTGCGGCCGCGGTGTCCTCGTGGTCGCCGGACACGAGCAGGGCGAACTCGTCACCGGAGAGCCGGGCCGCGACCTGCACGGGGGCGGGCAGACCGGCGAGGAGCCGGCCGACCTGGTCGAGCAGGACGTTGCCGGTGTCGTGGCCGAGGGTGTCGTTGACGGTCTTGAACCGGTCGAGGTCGAGCAGCACCAACCCGACCGGCGCGGTGTCGCCGAGGGCAGCGCGCAGGCGGGTGAGGAACAACCGCCGGTTCGGCAGGCCGGTGATCTCGTCGTGGGTGGCCTCGTAGCGGGCCACGGCGAGGGCTTGCTGCTGACGCCAGAGCAGGGCTCCGGACAGGGCGAGGCCGGCGAGGACCCCGCCGGCGGCGATAGCGATCGTGTGCAGGATGGAAGACAATCGGGAACGCTCCTTGTCTCGGAAGGAGCACCGGGGGCGGGCGTGAGGCGCCAACTTCGACGCCCGCCCCTGGGCTACCTGAAGAGGTGCCGGCGGGCTATCGGCTGCCGGTGGCGGGGGCGAGTTGGTAGGTGGCGGGCCGCTCGAGGGTCTGCACGGCCTGGCCGGAGGCGACGAGCTTGGTGGCGGCGTTGGCGACCGCTCCGGCGCTGGCCTTGGCCGCGCCGGTGCCGGCGTTCGCGGCGTCGACGAGCTTGCACAGCTCACTGGTCTTGTAGGCCCGGTCGGGGTGGGCTTCGAGGATGTCCAGCACCGTGCCCCGCAGGGAGCCCTTGGCCCGGCGGCTGTGTCCCATCGAGGCTGCCTCGTCCTCCGGGTCGGCGTCTGACTCGGCCCCGCGCTCGGCGTCGTCGTCGGGTACAGGGTCGGGCTGCTGGCCGTCGTGGTCGGACTCCCCCGACGGCGGCTGTTCGTCGTCCCGCCCGGATGACGTGGCCGTGCCCGACGGGGCAGGTGCGTCGCTGGCGGAAGCCGGGGGCTCGTCGGCGGCGTGCCCGTCTGTCGGTGCAGGGTGCTCGCCGTCGCGCTCGGGCGTGGCGGCGGTGTCGAGGGGATCGGTTAGGGCAGCGGTGTGCGGTGCCGCCGCAGCGGCCCCGCGGGGGGTCGCGTCGGCCGGTGCCTCGCGGGAGGGTGGCGTGGAGTGGGTGGTAGCGGTGGTGGTGCGGCCGGTGTCGGTCAGCCGCCACATGGTGCGGTTGTCGTCGGTGCGGAACCGTTCGGCCTGCCCGGTCTGCTCCCAGGCGCGCAGCTTCGCGGTGGCCGTGGAGTAGCCGAGGCCGGCGTGCTCGGCCACGGCCGTGGCGGTGGCCTCGCCGAGTTCGCCGAGCGCGGCGAGGACCTTGAACATGGTGTGCGCCGGCACGGACTCCGGTGCGTCGGTCATGGGCATGTCCTTTCGTGTGGAGATCAGCACTGATCCACGCTTCGAGCGCGGCTCTGATCAAGTGCGAGGACCGGATCTCGGGACACCCCGCAGATCACGGCAGTAGTCGGCGGCCTGACGGCCATGCACCGGGGTGCACGGGTGGCCGCTCGGCTAGAACGAGGGCTCGGCGGCGGCGGGAGTCGCCTGCCGGGGCAGCCGGCGGGCGGCGCCGAACCCGCGCGTGCGCGCGGCCACGGCGGTCAGGTGCAGCCGCAACCGGACGCGCACCGGCATGCAGGCGGTGGTGTCGGCGTGCCAGAACCACCGGTGGGCGCCGATGCTGTAGAAGCCGTCCCGGTCGGGGTAGCAGCGGTCGTCGACGTCGAGGAGGGTGTCGGCGCCGGTGTCGCGTTCCTCGAGCAGGACGAGGGTGTCACCGTCGAGGCGCAGCAGCGGGTACTCCCCGGGCATGGTGCCCCGACGCCACGGGCCGTCGAGGTCGGCGGCCATGCGGCGGGCGGTCGCCGGGTCGAAGCGGCAGATGAGGCCGCCGGCGTCGGTGGTGTAGCCGTCGGCTACCAGTGCGGGATAGGACCGGCCGGCGACCTGCGGCGAGGTGACCATGACGGGTCGCCAGCGGACGTCGGGCGGGGCGATGTCCTCGCGCCGGTCGAGGATCTGCACGCAGGAAGCGTCCAGCGTGTTGCCGGGCCAGGTGCCGGGTTCGATGGCGAGCCAGGGTCGCTCGAGGTCGCGGCCGGCGCGCAGGACGTCGATCAGCCGGCGCTCGCGGGGACCCGCCTGCCCGAGGGGCAGATACAGGTTCTCCTGCGTCGCTTCTTGCTCGCTGGCGGCGGTGGGATGCCACGAGGTGCTGTGGGCGCGCTGCTCATCGCCTTGTGCGGTGTGCCAGACGGGAACGCCGTTGGACCTCAGGACGCCTCTGGTGCCGGTGTGCGTCAGGGTCAGCGCCGGACCGGTGCGTTCGCCCGCGGCGAGCTGCGCCCTGGTGAGGCGGTGGGTAGGGCAGGCGAGGGCGTGTTCTGCCAACGGAAGCACGTCCTCGATGCGGAACCACAGTCGGGTGGACATCGCAAGGGGACCTCCTGTCGATGAAGACGAAGGGCGGAAGAGGAACAGGGCGGCCTGTCTCAGGCCAGGTGGGAGCGGGCGCCCCACGCCCGGGGCACCCGGCCTACGCAGCACTTGCGCTGGCCGGCCCGCCGCGGGGGTGCAGGGCGTGGCCGTCCGCGCGGGACGGTGCTGGTTGACGTATCTATCGGTCGCCACGCCGTCGGGGGCCGCCCGAGGCGACGGCGCCGGCTCGGCCGGCCGCGTCACTGCCGACCGGGTGCCGCTTGGCAGGTCCTGGTCGGCGAGGACGGCGTGCTGCGCCCGCGCGACAAGTCCTTGACATCGACGTACAGGTAGCGGGACATGGCGCTCGTCCCGTGTTCGTACCTGGGGCGTCGGGCCCTTGGGGGCGGAGGCACAGGCGGCCGGGCCCGCAGGGGTCGGCGCGCGTCCCTAGGAGGTGAGCGGTCGGGTCTAGAGAGCGACGGCGAGCAGCCGCTGGTCCGGGCTGACGGTCTCGAGGTGGGCCAGGGCTTGTTCGAGGTAGGTGATGCGGTGGGCGAGGGCGTCGCTGGCCGGGGCGAGCTTGCGGCCGTCGGCGGTGAGCATCGCGTCGCCGGCGACGGCGCTGGCGGCGCGGTAGTGCTGGTAGGCGAGCGGGCCGGCCTGGTACATCTCCAGTTCTCCGACGCCGGGTTGTCCGAGGCCGCCGGTGGCGGCGTGCAGGCGCATGGCGTGGACGCGGGGTTGGGCGTGGAAGTCCGCGATCGCGGTGTCGTAGGGGTAGCGGTCGGGGTCGGTGAGGTGCCGGGTTTCGAACGCCGGCCAGGGGCTGGCCGGGCGGGTGCCGTGCACGACCTGCTGCCAGATCTGGTAGCGGATCCCGGCGCCGACGGCGGCGGCGTGGCGCATGCCGGCCAGGTCGAGCAGCCGCACGGGGCCGCCCGCGCACGGCGCGGGGCGGCCCTTGCGCAGGCCGATCATGAGGTGGCGTTGCCACAGCCGCAGCTGCGGGACCGCCCAGAACAGGGGCGTGAGGGTGCCGGTGACACCGAAGTGCTTGTCGAGGTGGTGGGTGGTGAGCGCCTCGGCGGGCAGCTCGTCGGGGAGGCAGATGATCATCGTGGCGATGGTCGGGGCCGGTGTGACGGTCGGCCGTGCCGCGGCGGTGGCCCGGGTGGGGGCCGGTCGGGGCGCGGGCGCCGGGCTGGCCTTCGCAGGGGACGGTCGTGCCGGGGCGGCGGGCACGCGGCTGCCGTGGCGGGTCAGCGGTGTGCCGTTGACAGTGGACATGCGGGGTCCTCCTTCGTGGGGTGCGCGTGGGCGCGCAGGGGTGACCGGCCCACCGGGTGCATGGGTCGGGTCAGGCAGAGAAAGGGGAAGAGTGGTGCGGTGATGCGGGTGGTTGGTGCGACCTTGGGTCGCCGCGCGGGGCGCGTGCCGACCGGCCGGAGCGGGTGGGCGTCGTGCACCGCTTAAGTGCGGCGGGGATCCCTGAGGTGGGACCGAACCGGGGTGGAGCGATATGTGGGGTGTGGTGTTGCCGAGAAAGGTAGCCGCTGGCACTCACAGCGCGTTCCGGCCGCAGAAGCGCGGGACAGGCCGGCTGGCCTGCGCTGTGAGAGATCGACAGCTGCTGTCGGGCAGGTGGGGGCGTTGAGCGCTGTGAGTGGCTGGCCCACTCGCAGTCGATCTTGTGGTCTGACAGTCACGGACCGTGGCGAGAGGCGGCAGGGGGTGGTGACCTGCGCTGTGAGCGGCTGGGAACGGGGAGCGCGGGGTGTCAGAAGTCGTCGTCGGGGTCGGGGTCCGGGTAGCGGTGTGGGTTGGTGGCGGTGTGGTGGGGGCCGTGGTCGGAGGGCAGTTCGTGCAGCCACCGGCGTGGGCCGGGTTCGGCGGCGAGGGTCCAGGCGGGGCCGGCGGGGTGCTCGTCGTGCAGGCCGGTGGCCACGGGCATGACCGTCGGTACGCCGGCGAGGGCGTCGAGCAGGTTCGCTTCGCGGCGGTGGTTCGGCACTCGCAGCAGGACGGGGTAGCGGGGGCCGAACTCGGCGAGGCGTTCGTAGCCGCGCAGCTTGCGCAGCACCTTGCGCAGGGGTTCGGTGCCGTTGTCGTGTTCGAGGAAGAACCCGACGGTGCGCCCGGCGGCGGCCCAGATGCCGTGGCCGTCGGGGCGGATGCCGGCGAGGGTGTAGGCGGCGGTGGTGTGCTGCTCGGACCACCAGCGCACCAGCTTGGCGCTGGTGTTGGTGCGGGTGTGGGCGTGCAGGTCGATGAAGAGTTGGTTGGCGCCGAGCAGGTGCCGCAGGCGGGGGCTGCCGATGATGCGTTCGGTGCGTTCGATGCTGCTGCGCGGTGGGCGGGCGTCGGGCCGCTCGGGGTCGGTGTAGGTGGTGGGGTGCACGAGCATGCCGAGCGGGCCGAGGGTGTGCAGGTGCTGGCCGTCGCCGGTGGTGATGTCGACGAAGCGGTGCACGGCGTCGATGCGGTGCAGGGCGGCCAGCCGCAGCCGCGCGGAGCGCGGTGACGGGAACAGCGCGGCGGCGATCTGGGCGGTGGACAGCACGTAGTGCTCGGCGAGCCAGGCCAGGAGCTGACGGTCGCGCATAGTCAGCCGACGCAGGTAAGCGAGCCGGTCGGCCCTGCTGGAGGGACGACGGGACGGACGGAACTCAGGGTTTGAGGGATCGCTGGACATGAGGGGTCTCCTCAGGGAGTAGAGGAAGGAAACTCCCTCCTGGAGGGAGGGAGTCTGGAACTGTCGCCGCCGGTGACCGAGGTCGGTCACCGGCGGTGTGCTGCGCTGACAGCCGCAATCGCCAGCAGGAGAGGGACGGACGGTGGTGAGAGGTGGTGAAGGCGCGGTGAAGCCGCGGCGGAAGGCGTCACGGAAACCCCCAAGGCCCCGCCCCAGGCGGCCACGCCGCAGCACACGGCGACGGCGCCGGCCGCGCGTTGGTTGACGGTCAGGCGGAGCGAGACGTGCGGCTGTTCCGCTTGGCGTCGCGGGTGTTGGCCGTGTCGGTGTGGCGGCCGCCCTTGTCGGGACGGGAGAGCCGTTCGACGAGGGCGTCGATCGAGCTGGTGTCCTGCGGCGTGATGGCCGCGGCGGCGACCTGCCGGATCGCGGTCGACTCCCCGACCACCGGCTTCGGCGGGCGGGTGCGCATCGTGAACGCCGGCGTCTGGCGGCCGTCGGCGACCAGACGCGTCGCGGCGGTGTAGGCGTCGAGGTGCGTCAGGTCGTGCTCGTCGAGCTCGGGCAGGGTGTGCCGGGCGAGGACGCGGGCGTCCTCGGGCGCGCACGAGAAGTAGACCTTGTTGCGGGCGTTCGCCGACGCCGCGGCGAGCAGGTCCTTGGGGAACTGGGCGAGGTCCTGGTGCGACAGGACCAGGGACAGCCGGTACTTGCGGGCTTCGGCGAGCATCGTGTCGAGGCTGTTGGCGAGGGTGAGGAAGTTCTGGGCCTCGTCGATGATCAGGGTGGCGTCGCGGCGCTTGTCGGGGGCGGTCTTCGCGCGGGCGGTCGCGGCCTGCCACACCTGCGCCAGCACCAGCGAACCGAGGAGTTTGCTGGTGTCTTCCCCGAGCTGCCCTTTCGGAATGCGCACGAGCAGCGCGCCGCCGTCGAGGACCTTGCCCATGTCGAAACTCGACTTCGGGTAGCGCATGGTGCGCTTGACGAAGTCACGCAGGAGAAAGGCGCGCAGGCGGGCGAGGACGGGGCCGATGACCTGGGAGCGTAGGGCGGGGTTGAGTTCGTCGTACCACTGCCAGAACCCGGACAGCCCGGCCGGATCGTCGAGGTCGACGGTCATTTCCGAACGGAACTGCGCTGAGTTCAGCAGCGGCGGGATGTGCTGCAGGGTGACGTTGGCGTGGCGCAGCAGGGTCAGGCAGGCCACCCGCATCACGTCGTCCATCCGGGGCCCCCATGCCTTGGCGAAGATGTTCCCGAAGATCGACACCAGGTTGTCCACGACCAAGTCGGGGTCGTCACCGGCGAGAGGGTTGATCGTGGGCGGGTTGGGCTGGTCGGGGTCGAACAGCACCACCCGGTCGGCGACGGAGGCGGGGAGCCGGTCGAGGATGTCCAGGACCATGTCGCCGTGCGGGTCGATGACCACGGTGCCGCGGCCGGCGGTGATGTCATCGACGGCCATGTTGACCAGCAGCGTCGTCTTCCCGCTGCCGGTGGAGCCGACCACGTGCAGGTGGTAGCGGGCGTCGGGGACGGACAGGGCGACGCCGTGCCCGCCGACCTGCGCGTCGCCGAGGACCTTCGTGCCGCGCCCGCCGGTGGGCACGGCGACGGGGGTGGGCATGGACTTCGCCCGGGCTCGGTCCAGGCCTGGCACGGCCAGGTCCCGGGGCAGGGCGGCGAGCGCGGCCAGCTCGGGAGTGCAGGTGAGGAACCCGCGGCCGAGTCGCCGCTGCGCCAGTACGGCGGCGGGGGCCGGCATGCTGGCCCGGTGGGTGAGGCGGTTGCGGCCGGAGTACACGGCGAAGGAGGAGGCGATGGTGTCGGCGATGCCCCGCAGCCGGGGGTACTGGTCGGTGCTGGCGCGCCGGTTGTCCTTGCCGACGCCGTAGCGCACGGCGGTCTCCCACAGCGGGTGGGAGGTTTTGTCGAGGATGGCCCGCACGTCGCGTTCCATTCCCGGATCGCGCCGCGAACCGGTAGCAGTCGATGTCAAGCGAGACCGTGCGGAGGATCCCGTCTGGAAGACCTCGATGAGCCACAGCAGCGGCGCGGCCGGGTTGATGGTGGGGATGGCGGTCTTGCCGTCGCGCAGTCGCACGGCGGCACGGCGGGCGCGCAGGGCCCGGCGGGGTGTGGCGGGGCGGGCGAGGATCTGCACGCAGGCGTGCTCGTCGGCCCTCAGTTGCGAGCCGGCGGACATCAGCGCGCGCAGCGGGTCGTTGTCGTGGTCGATGCCGAAGGGCAGCCATTCGGCGTTGGTGGGCAGCAGGTGCCCGCCCACCGCCGACGGCACGTTCACCGGTATCGGCGGTGGCGGCGTGTCGTCGGTGGTGCAGGTGGCGCCGGGCCACGCGGCGCGCACGGCGGCCTGCACCGCGCCGGGTGGGACGGTGCCGGGCACCCAGACGGAGATGAGCAGCCGCCGCCCGGTCCAGGTGTACTGCCAGGCAACGTGGGGGCTGCCGTAGAGCAGCCGCCGCCGGCGGGAGGGGGTGAGGGTGCCGGCGAGGTTGGCCCACAGCGCGGACGCGCTGTGCGGGTCACCTCCGGTGGCGGGGCGATCGTGACCAGGCGGGCGCCGTCGGCGTGGCGGCGGTGTCGCCACAGCTGCAGGAGGTTGCGGCTTGCGACGTAGGCGACGAGTACGGCAGCAGCGACGGCGAGCAGCAGCCAGGGCCGCTGGGTCGCCCAGCCGGCGGCGTCGAGCACCCACCGGGTGGGGCCGGTAGAAGGCGGGAGCACGCCGGCGCCCGGCCCGGACGGGCTGGGCATCGGCGGAAGTAGGGTCAGGTGGCTGATGAGGGGCGGGTTCACAGGTCGTCTCCTTCGTCATCGAGGTCGGCCAGCTCGCCGGGCCGGGTGGTGCAGAGCAGGTGCTCGGCGTCGGAGGCGATGGCCTCGAAGCTGCTCCGGTTGGTGCCGGAGATCAGCAGGCCGGTGCCGACGCGGGCGGACAGGAGCAGCCGCCGTTCGCCGGCGGTGAGGCCGAACGCGTCGCCGATGGCGTCGATAGCCTGTGGGGCCTGTTTGAGCAGGATCTGGGTGGCGGCGTTGGCGACGACGGCTTGGCCGAGGTCGGTGCCGAGGACGTCGGCGACGTCCTGGGTGATGACGGTCAGGCCGGCGTGGCGTTTGCGGGCGGCCTTGGACATGCGGAACAGGAACCGGGCGCCTTCGCCGTCGCGCATGAGCAGCCACGCCTCGTCGACCACGACGAGCCGGCGGGTGGCCAGCCGGCCGGGGGTGTCGACGGCCCGCCAGATCGCGTCGAGGGCGAGGAGGGTGCCGACGGTGCGCAGCTCGTCGGGCAGGTGCCGCAGCGACCACACGACGAGGTGCCCGTCGGGGCGGGTGGTGGTGGGTCCGTCGAACAGGTGCGAGAACGACCCGTGCACCCAGGGTGCGAGCCGGGCGGCCAACTGCGCGGCGGCCGGGTCGTCGTCGACGTGCAGTGTGGCGGACAGATCTCGCAGGAGTGGGGCGGGTCGGTGGTGGGTGGCCGGGTCGGCGGTGATGCCCGCCTGCCGGTAGACGGCCAGGATCGCCCGGTCCAGGGCGGCACGCTCCGCCGGTGGCGGCTGTTCGCCCAGCAGCACCGCGATGAGGGTGTGCAGGAACAGCCCGCGGCGGGTGAGGACGTCGGGGCGGGTGTCTCCGGTCGGCAGGTCGAGGGGGTTGACTTTCACCCCGGCGACGCCGAGGCGGACCACGGCCCCGCCGACCGCGTCGGCGAGGCGGAGGTATTCGTCTTCGGGGTCGATGACGGCGACCTGCACCTGCTGGTAGAGGTTGCGCAGGATCTCCAGCTTCACGAAGTAGCTCTTGCCGGCGCCGGAGCGGGCCAGCACGATCGAGTTGTGGTTCTCCTGGGCCCACCGGTCCCACCACACGATCCCCCCGGAGTCCGGGTTCACCCCGTAGAGGACGCCGCCTTCGGCGGGTGGGTCGCCGGGCAGCGGCGCGGGCAGGTCCGCGCTGGCCAGGGGGAACGCTGCGGCGAGGGCCTGTGTGTCCATGGTGCGGCGCATCTGCAGCGAATCGGTGGCCAGGGGCAGGGTGGTGGTCCACCCGGCGAGGTGCCGCCACGTGGCTGGCTGCACCTCGATCAACGTCGACGCGGCGGCGGCCTTGACCTGCGCGCAGGCCTCGAGCAGCTCCTCCTCGCTGCGGGCATGCACGGTCAGGTAAAGCCCGACGCGGAACAGCTTCGCCGCGCTGCGGGCGAGACGCTGCGCGAGGTCGGCGGCGTCGTCGGCTGCTGCTTCGAGGGAGGGGTCGGGCAGCTTGCCGCGTTCGGCGTCGGCCCGCCGCGAGGACTCGAAGCGGGCCTGCTGGGTGCGCAGCCGCGATGCGGCGACCGGCGCGGGCAGCGGCTCGATGTGCAGGGCGAGGTCGAGGCGGCCGGGCCAGGACAGCAGTGGTTCGAGCCAGGTAGGGCCGACCTCGGCCGGGTAGCCGGTGACCACGAGGGTGGCGGCGTAGCCGTCGCCGACGCGCAGCATCCGCGGGGTCACCTCGACAGAGGCGGGAGCGACGGTGGCCGCCAGCTGGTGCGGCTGGCGGTCGCGGTCGGCAGGCTGGGACCGGTTGCGCAGCTTCATATCTCTCGGCTCCTTGCCGGTAGACCACGCTGGTGTGGCGAGGGTGAGGTGATGACGGTGTCGGGGGCGGCGAGGCCGCCGGGCCGGGGTGGCCGGTACGGGTCGGCGGCTGCGGCGATAGCGGCGGTGACGGCCGCGCCGTCCAACGCACGGGTGGTGACGCCGAGGCCGGACAGGGCCCGGACGGTGTCGTCGGCGCGGCGCCGCGCGGCGTGCTCGCCCCGCTCCCCGGCGCTGGTGCGGGTGACGATGAGGACCTGCCGGCGCAGCGGGTCCCGCCGCGCCGCGAGGTCGTCGAGGAACCGGCCGTGGTCGGCCGCCGCGTCCGCCAGGGCCGGGTGCGGCAGCTCCTGCGCTGTCTGCGCGAGGGTGTGGGCGGCGGAGTGCAGGTCGACCGGTTGCGCGGACACGACGATCTGCGTCGGCGTGGACAGGCTGTTGAGCCAGCGGCCGAACGTGTCGACCAGGGCGGCCTGCTCATCTGGGGTGCGCAGGGCGAGGTTGACGTTGGTGGCGGCCACCATCGCCGCCCGCGCTGCGCCGAGGCGGATCTCCCCGCCGTCGTCGATCGCGTCGGCAGGCAGCTTCAACGGCGCCGGCAGCATCACCTTGGTCTTCGGCGCCTGCACCCAGTCCGGGGTCGTCGACGTCGTGTCAGTGGTCGACAGAGCACGAGGCGCCCGCGAATGCCCGAGGGCGCCAGCAGCCACACGTCCAGCGGTAGGCCGTCACGGCGGCCGACCGCGACGCCGAACACGAGGCCGCCGGCCACGACGGCGGCGCCGACGAGCACCGGTGCGGGCACCACCTGGTGCAGTGCCCGCCAGACGCCGTAGAACGCGCAAGCGGCAACGGCCAGGATCGCCGACTGCCGCAACGTCAACCCGTAGAGGACCTTGTCGGGGGCGTCGACGTCGGCGGGCATCCGCGCCCGCCCCGCCTCGCTGCGGTCATCGTGGCGGCTCATCGGCCCACCGCCCGCAGCGCCTTACCGAGACCGGGAACCGACCGGGTGACCTGCTGCACCACGATCACCCGCACGGCCGCGCCGAGCATGTTCACCCCGCGCCCGCTGTTGCCGGCGGAGACGTAGCGGCGCATCAGGGTGGGCACCCGCAGCGTCGTCCACAGCATGACCATGACGACGAACAGGTTGATCAGCCCGCCCGGATCCACCGGTAGCCCGAGGACAGGCAGCAGGTGGTCAGGGTCGGTGAGCATCCACTGCCCGGCGTACAGGGTGAAGCCCTGCATCACCGGCACTGCGAGGACGCCCGTGTAGGACTTCCACCACAGGCGGGCCACCGGATCGGTCTGCGGCAGCGCGTGACAGGCCAGAGCGAGCGGCGCGGCGGCGGTCAGGACGAGCACGACGGCGAATCTGACGATCACGCTGAACGCCGTGCCAGCGAGCAGCACCGCGATGATCGCGACGCAGACGACGAACAGCAGCGCAGCCGTCTTGTCCTGCCCGGCCGTGATGTGCGTTCTGATCGCCCTCAGGGCTCCGTCGCTGTCGCCGGTCGGGGTGGTGAGCGCGGCGGTGAGGGAGTTGGCGAGGTCGATGAGCATGCCGCACCACAGCTGCGAGAAGTGGGCGGCTACGAACCCGACGATCAGCCGGGGGAGGAGGTCCTTGATCGTGTAGCGGGAGCCTTCGCTGCCGCCGGCGGTCATGGTGAGCACGCCGGCAGCCAGGAAGGCCAGGACGAAGACGGTGTCGACGACGAGCACCGAACGGCCGGTCAGGGCCTGCACCTGCGGCAGGCTGGTGACGTTCGGGGTGATCAGCAGCGCGCTGCTGATCACCCCGATCAGCGCGTCCAGGGTCGCCAGGATCGCCGCGGCCAGCCAGTCCAGGATCTGGTCGAGCAGCCAACCCATAACGGCATCAGCCTCCGACGATTCCCCGGACGACCTGCAGCAGGACCGGCGCGAGGACCGCCAGGCCGTAGCCGACCAGGGCGTTCTTCAGCGCACTCTTGGCCCTGTCCACCTGCGCCGGGTCACCCCCGGCAGTAGCCCAGTACACGCCCGCGAGGACGAGGAACAGGGTCGCGACGGCGGCGAGGATGCCGATCAGCCAGGTCTGCAGGTTGTTGATGACGACCGGCAGGGAGTTCGCCGCCAGGACCACCGGCCCGCCGGGGTCGGCGTGGCCGGCAGCGGGCACGGACAGCACCAGCGAAAAGGCGCCGGTGACGGCGGCGATGCGGCCGGCCCGGCGGGCGGTACGGGAGTGGGTGAGGGCACGCAGACGTGCCGGGATGCGGGACATGGGCGGGTTTCACCTCCGGCCCCGCCGTGCAACGGCGCGGCGGGGCGCTAGCGGGCGGTCAGAAAGGGACCGCCGCCGGGCGGGCGGGCACGGACAGCGCCACGAACTGAGACCGTCCCCGGGAGGAGCGCGTCCTCCCTTGTCGGGTAGCGGGTGTGTTCGATGAGGTGTCAGCGCACCAAACTGCGCGGCACCCGAGGCGTCCGGCACGTGGGCGGCCCGATGTGGCCCGGCCCCCGGCGGCGGGCGGAACCCGATCGCCCGCGGTAGGCGGGGTGGTTCCGCACCCTCAAACCGCCGTTTGTGTGCTCTGGCGAACGCCTGGCCACCTCACAGCCGCTCACAGCACCGGCTGCGACGCTCACCGCGCAGCTCAGCGCTGGTTTCGCGGGAGAAGGTGCTGGCGGCCGTCGCCTCGCGCGCGGCGGCGCCCGGCCGGCCGTCACGCACCCAGGCCGGGCAGCGGGGACGGGCACTCCCCGACCGCTGTGAGCGTGTGGTGAGCGCCTGTGAGTCTTTGTGTGTGAGGCCGCGGGTGCGCAAGCCCGGTGGCGTAGCCGTTCTTCGGTCGGGTCGCCCTGCGAGTCCGCTCAGCGCCCCGGTGCCTTGGTGGTGTCCGGGCGCGCCGCGGCGCCCCCACCAGGGAACACGATGGGGGCGCCGCAGCACGGTCGGGGGCAGCTGTCGCCGCTGACCATCGGGGCCAGGCCCGGCGGACTCGTGGAACTCACGCGGCTGCCGCCTGCGTCGTTGCCGTGAGGGTGCGGCGCCGGCTGGCGGCGCGCAGGGCGGTCCGGCGTTCGGCTTGCGCGGCCAAGGCGTCGGCGGCCTGCGGGGACGCGACTCCGGTCAGCAGGCCCGTGGCGAGGGCTTCGGCGATGCGGGTGTCGATGCGGCCCAGCCGCATGCGCAGGGCGTCGACGGTGATGCCCAGCCCGGCGGCGATCGGCTCGACCGCCCGCCGGCCCAGCCGCACGTCGATGTAGGGCTGCTCATCGCAGACGTCGAGGATTCCCAGGCCCACCGCGCGGCGCACCAGGACGTCCGGGTGCCCGTAGGGCACCCTCGGGGTGCGCGGCCCGGTGACATGCTCGACGTCCTCTACCGGTGTGAACTCCCCGGCCTGCAGGCGCAGGGCGTGACCCGCCCGCCATCCGGCCCGGCACAACGCCGCGTACGGCGCCGGCCGGGCCACGTCCACGTGGTCGCGCAGCGCCGCGAGGAAGCCCGTCAGGATCTCCGCGCCGATGTCGTCGGGGTCGCCGCGGTAGCCGTCGGATAGCTGCCTTGCGTAGCGGCGCAGCGCCGGCATCGCCATCCCGACCGCGGCGATGACCCACTGCGGCCCGCACAGCCGGGCGCGGCGGATCAGCTCCCGCCACACCACGTCACGCGCCGTGTAGGCGCGCGGATGCGTCAGCAGCCAGTCCCGCACCGCCGGCAGCGCCATGACACCCGTCGGCAGGCCGTCGTCCGGACAGAACATGTCAAGATCGATCGACAGGGGCGCCGGGTCACTGGTCAGGGCCGCGAACGCGACGTCGGCGGCGTCCAGGGGCGAGGCGGGCCAGTCCGTGTCGGACACGCTCATGTCACCACTCCAATGTCAGAGAAGATCGTCGATTGACAACGCCGTGGTGTCACGGCGGCGCCGGGAGTGCCGATTACGCCACGACCGGCACACACGGCCTCACGGCGCAGGCCTGGGCGGCTATGACAGCCACCCGCCCGCCGTGGCACGCCTCTGACAATTGATCTCTGACATCGATCACTGCCGTTGACATGAGTGGCCCGCAGGGCCGTTGAGCAGGGCTGTGACACGCCGGCGGGGGCATGTCATGACTGGCAGACAGCGTCTGGCGACCCTGCCGGCAAGCGTCCGCACCGACGGTGACACCGGTCGACGTGACACTCACAGCCGCTCGCAACGACTCACGGCGGCTCACAGCGGCGGCGGCAGCGGTGACGCCGGCGCGCGCCGCAGTGTCACCGGCGCCGCGGCCAGCGCCGACGGCCACTGTCATGACACCGTCGCGAACGCGGGTGTCAGACACCCGCGTTCGCGGTCTACGAGCGGGATGTCATGTCATCGGCGCGGTGACACGAGCGGGGATGACACCGCCCGGGCGAGGCCTCACCGCCCGGGCACAGCACCGCCATGTCATCGGCGGACATCACTGTCCGGGCGGACGGGTGCCGGTGACGCTGCGCAGCCGCCGCCCACGGCAGCCCTGTGAGTGGCTGTGAGTGGCTGTGAGAACGGCAGGCGTTCGCCAGAGCACACAAACACCGGTTTGAGGGTGTCAGCGCACTGCAGGCGCGGCGCGGAGCCGACATCCAGATGAGCGAGCACACGCCGCAGCACCACCACGACCCTGTCCACCCGGTCGACCCGCACGGTGTCGACCCGACCCTGATCGACATGGTCGCCGGCGACCCGCCGGTGCCGGTCACCGTGTGGCGCACCGCCCGTACCGCCGCCGACACCGGCCGCAGCGTCGGCACCCGACTGGCCTACCGGCTCGTCGCCGCCTACAGCCGCCCCGGCGGCGCCGTCGTGGACCTCACCGGCGACCACGCCCTGGCCGCGGTCTGCGCGGCGGGCGGTCGCCGGCACCACCCGGGCTGGTTCACCGACGCGTCCAGCCTGATCATCGGACCGGCCACCCCGCCGACCCGCCCCGACCCGGCCGCCCTGCCCGACGACGACGGCGAGCTGCCGGACATGGGCGACTGGTTCGGCGACGACCTCACCGACCCCCGACCTGCCCCCCGGCGACCCCCGGCACGCCACGGCACGTCACTGCAGGAGGCGACCAGCCTGGTCGTGGCCTGCTGGCCCCTCGACCCCGCCGACGCGACCAATCGGGTCCGGCTGGCGTGGCTGCTGACCGCGTGCGCGCGGCTGCTGCGCCCCGGCGGCGTCCTCGTCCTCGTCGTCACCGTCCCCGCCGCCACGGCGGGCCGGCCGCAGGACTTCACGCCGGTGGCCACCGCCGCCGCGTCCGTGGGCCTGGGTTACCTGCAGCACATCGTCGCCGTCGCCGCCGACGCCGAGGGCGACGCGTTCGTCTACCACGTCACCGACGAGGAACTGCTCACCCTCACCCAGCAGAGCGACCAGCAGCAGTGGGCGGTGGCGCACCTGAAGGTGCACGCGGACCTTTTCGTGTTCAGCCCCGCCGCCGCAGCGACCGCCGCGCCGCGACAGGGGCGCCGCGACGGGGGTGACCGCCGTGGCTGACCACACTTCCTTCCCCGCCGACCTGAACCAGCCGGCCAGCCCGGCCGAGGACACCTACCGCGGCCGGCACCGCGACTACGAGGGCCGCCACCGCGGCGGACGCCACCGGGCACCGGACGGGCCGCAGGGCCTGTCGGTGTGGGCGACCGCCCAGCAGACGGGGCCGGTGCAGCGCCGCGGCCGATACGTGCCCGAGTCGGTCAAGCACCCCGCGCGGATGCTTCCGGCGATCGCCGCGCACGCCGTCGCCGCCTACACCCAGCCCGGGGACCTGGTGCTGGACCCGATGTGCGGGATCGGCACGAGCCTCGTCGAGGCCATCCGCGCTGGCCGCGACGCCATCGGCGTGGAGTACGAGCCGCGTTGGTCGAACATCGCGGATGCCAACATCAGCCACGCCCACCAGCAGGGCGCCACCGGGCGGGCGTCGGTGGTCCGCGGCGACGCCACCCGCCTGGCCGCCCTGCTGCCCGCAGCACTGGCCGGGCAGGTCGCCCTGGTGGTCACCTCTCCTCCCTACGGGCCGACGGTGCACGGCTTGGTCCGTCCGGGCGCCGACGGCGTGGCGAAGTTCGACAACACCTACAACGACGGCACCGACAAGGGGAACCTCGCCTACCGCGATCTCACCGGCCTCGCCGACGGGTTCACGCAGATCCTGCGCGGCTGCGCGACCCTGCTGCGCCCCGGCGGCACAGTGGTGGTCACCGCGCGGCCGTGGCGCAAGAACGGGCAGCTGGTCGACCTGCCATCGGCGGTCATCGCCGCCGGCGTCCGCGCCGGCCTCGTCCCCACCGAAAGGTGCGTCGCCCTCCTCGCGGCGGTCCGCGACGGGCACCTCGTCGCCCGGCCGTCGTTCTTCCAACTCCAGGCCGTGCGCAAGGCCCGCACCGCCGGCACCCCCTTGCACCTGATCACGCACGAGGACGTGCTGATCTTCCGCCGAACGGCACGGGAGGTGCGTGATTGACCACCGACCCGCACCGCGCGTCGGATCGCTGTGTACCGGCTACGGCGGGCTCGACATGGCCGTCGAGATGGTGCTCGGCGGCCAGCTCACCTGGTACGCCGAGACCGACCGACACGCCCGCACCGTCCTGGCCCACCACTGGCCCGACGTGCCCAACCTCGGCGACATCCGCACCGTCGACTGGAGCACCGTCGCACCGGTCGGCATCCTCACCGCCGGGTTCCCCTGCCAAGATATTTCCAACGCCGGCAAACGCGCCGGCATCGGCGGCAAGCACTCCAGCCTGTGGAGCGCCGTCGCCGACGCCGTTCGCCACCTACGACCACCACTCGTGTTCGTGGAGAACGTCGCCGCCCTCCTCCGACGGGGCTTCGACGTCGTCGAAGCGACCTGGCCGCGCTCGGGTACGACACGAGCTGGACATGCCTACGCGCATCCGACATCGGCGCCGCCCACCGCCGCGACCGCCTGTTCCTCCTGGCCGCACCCGCCGAGCCAGTGGGTGCGGACGTTGCCGACACCGTGCGCCCGTGACGGCAAAGGCCCCGGCCACCCACACGGGCTGCCCGACCTCATCGAACCCGGCGGCACCACCCACGGCCTACTGCCCACCCCGAGGGCCAGTGACACCGGCACGCCGGGGCGCCGCGCTGGGGCCGGGTTCCGGCCGCCGCTGTCGCAGGTGCTGCTGCCCACGCCACGCGCCACCGACGGGGCGAAAGGCTGCCCGGGACAGCGCGGCTCACATGGGGACCTCACCCTCCCGTCGGCGGCGGTACGGGTTCCCGCCCGCACCCTGCCCACACCTCGCGCGTCCGACGGGCGCGGTCCTGGACGGCACGGTGACGGCGGCGCCGACCTGCGCACCACCATCGCCGGGCTCGGGCAGCCCGACGAGGACCGGTGGGGTGGCTACGCCGCGGCGGTGGCCCGGTGGGAGCTGCTGCTCGGCCGGCCCGCACCGGCACCGACGCAGACTGGCCGGCACGGCAAACCCGTCCTCGCCCCGCCGTTCGTGGAATGGCTGATGGGACTCGACGCCGGCCAAGTCACCGACCCCGCTCTGGGGCTGCCGCGCACTCTCGCGCTGCGGGTCCTCGGCAACGGCGTCGTCCCCCAGCAGGCCGCCGCCGCGCTGCGGCTGCTGCTATGCCCCTACCGCTGGCGGGTGCCGTCGTGACCGGAGACCTTCGCTCCCGGCCCGTCCACGAATCAGCACTGGTCGCATCGGCTGCCATCGCCCTGCTGGCGAGCGATTCCACCGCGACCGTGATCCCTACTTGCGATCGGAGTACCCAGCCGTGATCACCAACCCGACCAATCCCACCGACACCCACTCCCGCGAGGGCGAGGTGTGGACCGAGGAGCGCATCCGCGCGCTCGGCGCGATCACCGACCTGCCCACCGCGGCCGCATCTTCGGCATCGGCCGCGCCATGTCCTACGACCTCGCCCGCACCGGCGACTTCCCGGTGCCGATCATCCGGGTCGGCTCCCGATACAAGGTGCCCGTCGCCGGCATCCTCACCGCCCTCGGCCTGAACCCGGCATCCTCTGACTTGACCACCGCGGCGAAGCGAAGCGTCGATCACCACGACGAAATCAGCAGCGCCGACCCGCCGCACACCGGCGGGGCTGGAAAGAAGGAACCGTGACCCGCACGCGCAACCCCGAAGGGGCCATCACCAAACGCTGTACCTGCACCGACCCCGACACCGGCAAGAGGTGGGGCAGCCGCTGCCCGAAGCTGCGTCGCCCCGGCGGCGGCTGGCACCCCACCCACGGCGTCTGGGGCTACCAACTCGAACTGCCCATCCGGCCCGGCCAGACCCGCCGGCAGCTGCGCCGCTCCGGCTTCGACAGCCGCGACACCGCCACGGCCGAGTTGCGTCAGGCCCGTGCTCTACTCGACCTCGCCGACGGCGACCACCACCTCGCCGCGCAGATCGGCGACCTGCTGCACGCCTGCCGGCCCGGCACCCCCCTACCCGACCGCGACGCGGTCGCCGCCCGCATCCGCGCCGGCGTGCCCGCCTCCGTCCCCACCACCACCGGCGAGTACCTCACCGCGTGGCTGGCCGGACGGCGAGGGCTGGCGGAGAAAACCCTGCGCGGCTACTCCGACCACATCCGCCAATACCTCATCCCGCACCTCGGGGAGATCCCGATCCAGAGCCTGCGCACCGGCCACATCGAGGCCATGTTCACCGCCATCGCCCGCCAGCAGGACGAGATCCGCGCCGCCCGCGCCAGCACCGACCCCGCCGTGCGGGCCACGGTCAAGGGCATCCGGCCGATGGGGGCATCCAGCACCCAGCGGCTCTACGCCACTCTGCGCAAGGCCCTCAACGACGCCGTCGTCAAGGCGAAGCTGATCCCCACCAACCCCGCCCTCGGCATCGAACTGCCCTCCGGCAAACGGCCCAAGGCGCGGGTATGGACCGCCAAGACGGTCGAGCACTGGCAGGCCACCGGGAAACGGCCCAGCCCGGTCATGGTGTGGATGCCCGAGCAGGCCGGACGGTTCCTCGACCACGCCGAACGCCACGACATCGCCCTCTACGCCATGTATCTGCTCATCCTGCACCGCGGCCTGCGCCGCGGTGAGGCGTGCGGATTGCGCGACCACGACGTCGACCTCGACGCCGGCTACCTCACCGTCGTGCAGCAGATCACTACCGTCGGCTACACCCCCATCGTGCGGCAGGTCAAGAGCGACCGGGTTCACCGGTCGTCGATGATCGGACCGGGCGCCGTCCGGGTACCGGGGCAGCCGTGCGACGTCCGGACAGCAGAACGCCCCGGCCGGTGGAACCCGGCCGGGCGTACGGCTGTGTGATCGGTCAGGCGGAGTGAGCGCGCAGCACCCGGATGCCGCCGCGGCGCTTCACCGCGCGGCGCTCCTCTTCACTCATCCCGCCCCAGACGCCGGCGTCCTGACCGGACTCCAGCGCCCACTGCAGGCAGTGGTCGGTCACCGGGCAGCGCCGGCAGACGGCCTTGGCCTGCTCCACCTGCAGGAGGGCCGGACCGGACGTCCCGATCGGGAAGAACAGCTCCGGGTCCTCGTCGCGGCAGACGGCATCGTGGCGCCAGTCCATGGCGGCAACACTCCTCATTCTGGATGGGTGGCAGATAACGCTGGTGCTTTTTCTATATGCGTCCGCAGTGCCGGTCGTGACGGTTCGCGTCCGACTATTCGGCATTGCGTGAGCAGGCTTGTGCAGTCCCTGGACCTGCTGGAACAGCTCAACCTGCCGAGCATATCCAGGCAATGTCCCGGTAACTCAAGTTCGCTTGTGAATACTTTCACGAACGGTGTCGATGTCAAGGGTGCCGCGAGGAAAAACTCCGCACGGTGAGCAAGCTCACGACCCTTTTGTCCGGATTTCAGGCGTCCCTGGTTACCCGGCGTACCACAGTCGAGGATCAATATAGTACAGTGCGCGTGACATTGCTGACATTTCCGGCACCACCCCTCGTTGTGGCGGCCACCGCGTCGTGCGGTGTAACGACCGTCGACCTAGGGCGTTACCCGAGACCTAGCAGATTACTCTCAGTGCGTCGGGAACGGATGTGAATTTGACTTTCTCTCGTTCGCCAAGGTAGTCGCCGTCGAGCTGGAACGCCTGCGGACGAGCGCTGATCAGCGTGAACTCGGGCACGTCGTGCAGCCGGAGCACCTGCTTGCCGCGCGGATCGGGGTGCCGGGACAGGAACTGCGTCACGGTGCGTGTCGAGCTGGCCACCCGGAGCTGACGCAGCGCCATCACGTCGAGCCCCAGGTCGAACGAGGCCTCCGGATTCGGGTTGATTTCCCGATCGCCCAGGTACGTCCACGGGGCGCAGTTCTGGATTATCACCGTTGCCAGCTCGGCCTCGGCCGTCTCACCGGGGCGCTCCAGGGTGATCGCCGGGTGTCGCCGGTCGGAGTCGAGGAAGTACTGGCTGAGCGTGGAGCGGAAGTAGAGCGCCGGGGTGGAGACGCGACCGCGCTTGCGGGCCTGTTCCACCCGGTGGATCACCGCCGCGTCCACCCCGAAGCCGGCGCAGAAGGTGAAGTAGCGGTCGTCGGCCCGGCCCAGCCCGATCGTGCGGGAGCGGCCCAGCCGCAGCCCCTCGAGGATCATGCTGGTGCCCTCCGGCCACTCCCGGGGCAGCCCCAGGGCGCGGGCGAAGACGTTGGTCGAACCGCCCGGCACGGTGGCCAGCGCGGGCAGTCGCTCGGCGGGCGTACCGCCGGGACGGGTGGTCGGCGGCGCGGCCGTCATCAGGCCGTTCACCACCTCGTTGACCGTCCCGTCGCCACCCAGCGTGACGACGACGTCGACCCCTTCGGCGACCGCCTCCCGGGCGATGTCCATGGCGTGTCCCCGTCGCCGGGTATACCGCACCGACAGGTCTACTTCGCTGCGCAGGGCCCGGACCAGGACATCCCGGCTGCGCTCGCTGGTGGTGGTGGCCTTCGGATTGACCACCAGGACGGCCCGCATGGGCGGCACTGTACCCCGATCCGTCACGGGTATCGTGGCGCGCGTGACCATCGACTCCGGCCCGGTGCCCGACACGCTGCGCTGGGCGGTACGGCTGCTGCGCGGCGAGGCGGTCGCGCTGGCGCTGCTGGCCGCCTGGCTGATCTGGGCCGACCTGACCGCCGCCAAGACCGATCTGGTGTCGGCACTCTTCGTGACCGGGTTCGCGTTCGCCGGCGCCGCCGCCCTCTGGGCTCTCGGCGCGGCGCTGGCCCGTCGCCGGGCCGGTGCCGGCGCGCATGGTGCTTCAGCTGATGCTGCTGCCGGTCGGCTGGTTCATGATCTCCGGCGGCCTGGGGTGGCTCGGCGTACCGCTGATGGTCCTCGGGGTCGGGGTCTGCGCGCTGCTGGTGAGCCCGCCCACGACGCGCGCCCTGGGCTTCCAGTGACCGCTGCGGGCGCCCCCGCGGCCAAGTAGCCGACGCCGCCCGGCGGTTCAGTAGCCGGAGGAGCGGCGGGTCAGCAGCGAAATGGTGGCCCGGCCGTCGGCCGCGTCCGCGAAGGCGGCGGTGGTCAGCGCGGTGAGCACCTTCCAGGCGAACGAGGACTCCGACGGCAGCGTGGCGCCCCGGACGGTCGGCACGGTCACCTCGACGGTGAGCGCGTCCTCGGTGACCGAGAAGCGGCACTCCAGCTCGGCGTCGCGGGTGGCGATGGCGAGCAGCATGGCGCAGGCCTCGTCGACCGCGATGCGCAGATCCTCGATCTCGTCGAGGGCGAACTGGAGGCGGGCCGCGAGCCCCGCCGTGGCGGTGCGCAGCACGCCGAGGTAGCCGCCGTCGGCGGGCACCGTGAGGTGCACGACGTCGTCATCGGTCGTCGGCTGGCCGGTCAGTTGAGTCACGCCTCATCCCCCCGGTCGGGGACTCTACCCCCTCAGGCGTCCGGCCGGGCGGGGGCCGAGGTCGACTGGGCGGCGAGGCCGTGCAGCGCCGGCCCGCTGAGCCGGTACGGCACCCACTCGTCGAGCTGCACCGCGCCGATGGAGGCGTAGAAGCGGGCCGCCGGATTCCAGTTGATCATCCACCACTCCAGCCGCTCGTAGCCCCGCTCCACGCAGATTTCGGCGAGCGCGGCGAGCAGCAGCCGGCCGGCGCCGGTGCCCCGGTGCTCGGGGCGGACGTACAGGTCCTCCAGGTAGACGCCGTGCACGCCGGCCCAGGTGGAGAAGTTGAGGAACCAGAGCGCGAACCCGACCGGCTCGTCCCGGTCGTCCACCGCGACGTGCCCGAACAACGCCGGCGCGGGGCTACGACTACTCCAGCTCGGCGCGTCTGACGCCGCGCCGCGACCTGGAGCAGTCGCGAACAGGGCGGCGGTGAGCTGTTCCTCGGTCAACCGACACTGGTCGGCGGCGCGCTCGTAGTCGGCGAGTTCGTGCACCATCGCGACGACGGCCGGCACGTCCTCAGGACGCGCCGGCCGGATCGTCGGTGCCGGGGAAGCGGCTGTCACGCCTTCTTGGTCTCCCAGAAGATCTTCGAGATCTCGTCGATCTTCTGCAGCAGCTCGTCGGCCTTGCTCGGGTCGGTCGCGCCCTTGGCGCCGGCCGCACCGGCCATCTTGGTGGCCTCGTTGAAGAGCTGGTGCAGGTGCGGGTACTTCTCGAAGTGGGCCGGCTTGAAGTAGTCGGTCCACAGCACCCACAGGTGGTGCTTGACCAGCTCGGCGCGCTGCTCCTTGATGATGATGGCCCGGGTGCGGAACTCCGGGTCCGTGTTCGCCTGGTACTTCTCGCAGATCATTTTGACCGACTCGGCCTCGATCCGGGCCTGTGCCGGGTCGTAGACGCCGCACGGCAGGTCGCAGTGGGCGCTGGCGGTCAGACGGGGCGTAAGGATGCGGGGAAGTCGCATCTGGGTCCTCCACGGGATGTTTGCGATGATCCAAGCCGACATTACTCCTGGGGGCGTCCCCGGCATGGGTGGAGGGGAAACCTGGTGACAGTCGAGGGGGTGGACCCGCCCGCGCGGCTGCGCCGGTGGCTCACGGCCGTCGGCGTGACCGGCCCGTCCATGGCGCCCACGCTGCGGCACGGGGACGCCCTACTGGTCCGTCGGGGCGGCCGGCCGGTCCGGCCCGGCGACGTCGTGGTCGCGGTCTTCCGGACCCGCCCGGAGCTGCTGGTGGTCAAGCGCGCGGTCCGTCGGCAGGACGGCGGCTGGTGGGTACGCGGCGACAACGAACTCGTCACCGACGACTCCCGGGCGTACGGGGTGGCCGACGTGCTCGGGCGGGTGGTGTGCCGCTACTGGCCCCGCCCCGGCCGGCTGCCACGCGACCCGTTATGACCCTGCTCACATCGGCGCACCCCTGGCGTGACTATGCTCGGAAAGTGCCCGGGTGACCCCCCGCACCGCGTGCCGCCGCCAGGGCGCCTCACCTCGCGCCCGCGCCGGCCGCTCCGTCTGCTCGACAGATCCTGGAGTCACCATGTCTGCGTCTACCGTGGATCCCGCTGATCCCGTCTTCCGGTTGCACCTCGGCGGCAAGATGGCCGTCACCTCGACGGTCCCGCTGACCAGCCGGGAGGACCTCTCCCTCGCCTACACCCCGGGCGTCGCCCGGGTCTGCGAGGCGATCGCCGCCGACCCGGCCCTGGCCGACGACTACACGTGGGTGTCGCACACCGTCGCGGTCGTCACCGACGGCTCGGCCGTACTCGGCCTCGGCAACATCGGCCCGCGCGCCGCGCTGCCGGTGATGGAGGGCAAGGCGGTGCTGTTCAAGCAGTTCGCCGGCGTGGACGCGGTACCGATCTGTCTGGACACCCAGGACGTGGACGAGATCGTGGCGACGGTGACGGCGCTCGCCCCCTCCTTCGGCGGGATCAACCTGGAGGACATCAGCGCCCCCCGCTGCTTCGAGGTGGAGCGCCGGCTGGACGAGGCGCTGGCCATCCCGGTCTTCCACGACGACCAGCACGGCACCGCGATCGTCGTGCTGGCCGCGCTGCGCAACGCGGCGGCGCTGCTCAACCGCAAGCTCGGCGACCTGCGGGTGGCGGTCAGCGGCGCCGGCGCGGCCGGGGTGGCGGTGACGAAGATGCTCATCGCCGGCGGCGTGAACCCCGACCAGGTGGTGGTCTGCGACTCCAAGGGCATCATCGGCCGGCACCGCGACGGGCTGACCGGCACCAAGGCCGAGCTGGCGGAGTCCACCAACGCCGAGGGCCGCCAGGGTGACATCACCGAGGCGCTGCGCGGCGCGGACGTGCTGGTCGGCGTCTCCGGCGGGCAGATCCCCGAGGCGGCGATCGCCGGCATGGCGCCCGGCGGCATCGTCTTCGCGCTGGCCAACCCCACCCCCGAGGTGCACCCCGAGGTGGCCGCCCGGCACGTCGCGGTGGTGGCGACCGGCCGCAGCGACTACCCCAACCAGATCAACAACGTGCTGGCGTTCCCGGGCGTGTTCCGGGGTGCGCTGGACGCCCGGGCCACCCGGATCACCGACGGGATGAAGGTGGCCGCGGCGGACGCGATCGCCGGGGTGGTGGCCGAGTCGCTCACCGCCGACGCGATCGTGCCCTCCCCGCTCGACCCCCGGGTGGCTCCCGCGGTGGCGGCGGCGGTCGCCGAGGCGGCCCGCCGCGACGGCGTCACCCGCGCCTGACCGCGCGCCGCCCACGCAGTTTCCGAGAAAGAGTGGCCTCCCGACGCCGGGAGGCCACTCTTTCTCTGTATGTGCGCCGGGGGAGGGGCGGTTGTGGGGCAGGTCCTGTGTCGGCGGTGGTTCTCCTTGTTACGGTGCCGACCATGCGTGCCGCCTATGCCTCGAGCTTCGACACCGACAATCCGCTCGCCGCGTTGACCGTCGGCGAGCGTCCCGAGCCGACCCACCCGGAGGAAGACTGGGTGACCGTGCAGGTGCGGGCCAGCTCGCTCAACCACCACGACCTGTGGTCCCTGCGCGGGGTGGGGCTGACCCCCGACCAGCTGCCGATGATCCTGGGCTGCGACGCGGTCGGCACCGACCCGGACGGCAACCAGGTGGTCATCTACCCGGTGGTGCCCACCCCCGGCGACCCGCGTGGCGTCTCCATCCTCTCCGAGCACTTCGCCGGCACCCTCGCCGAGCGGGTGGCCGTACCCCGGATGAACCTGATTCCGCTGCCGACGGGCCTGTCGGCGACCGACGCGGCCTGTCTGCCGACGGCCTGGCTGACCGCGTGGCGGATGCTGACCACCAAGGGCCGGATCGATGACGCCGAGTCGGTGCTGGTCCAGGGCGCGGGCGGCGGCGTGGCCACCGCGGCCGTCGCGCTCGCCTTGGGGCACGGCAAGCGGGTGTACGCGACCAGCCGGGACGCCGGTAAGCGGGAGCGGATTGCCGCCCTCGGGGCGACCGCGCTGGAACCCGGCGCGCGCCTGCCCGAGCGGGTCGACGTGGTGATCGAGACGGTCGGCGCGGCCACCTTCGACCACTCGCTGAAGTCCGCCGCCCCGCTGGCCCGGATCGTGGTCTCCGGGGCGACCGCCGGGCACGAGCCGAAGATCAACCTGCGCCGCGTCTTCGCCATGCAGCTGGAGATCCTCGGCACCTCCATGGGTACCCCGGACGAGCTGACCGACCTGCTGGCCTTCTGCGCCGAGCACGAGGTGCGCCCGGTGGTGGACAGCGTGGTGCCGTTCAGCAAGGTCGAGGACGCCTTCGCCCGCCTGCACTCGGGCGACGTCTTCGGCAAGGTCGTCGTCGACCACACCGCCTGACCCCGCAAGATCCCGGCAGTTTCCGAGCAGGAGTGGCCATTCCGCGTCGGATGGCCACTCCTGCTCTGCAAGTGCGTCGGCCGGCGGCGGGGGTCAGAGGTGGTCGTCGAGGGTGGCCAGGTTGCCGCGGGCGGCGTCGGCGGGGAGGCGGTCCCGGGCTGCCGCGTCGCCGTAGAGGGTCCAGCGGAGGAACTCCAGCGTGGTGTCGGAGACCACCCGCAGCGCCGCGCCGTCGCTGAGCAGGGCCCGGCCGTGGTCGCCCTTCGGCAGGCTCAGCATCGCCTTCGGCCAGGGGACCGCGTCGTACACCGCCTTGCCGGCGGCGTAGTCGACCACCTCGTCCGCCTCGCCGTGCACGAAGAGCTGCGGCGCGGCGGCCCCGGCGAAGGCGGTGCCGACCCCGAGCGCGGTCCCGGCGAAGACCACCCCGGCGTCGAGGCGCTCGTCCCGGCCGGCGGTGAAGAGGCCGATGGTGGTCACCCCGCCGGCCGAGTGCCCGGCCGCGGCCACCCGGTCGGTGGCCAGCCGGCCGCGCAGCGGGTCGCCGGCCTTCGCGTCCAGCGCGAGGACCTTGTCCAGCGCGTACGAGACGTCGGCGGGCTGGTTGAGCACGTCGAGCACGTTGCCGTCGGCACCCCGGCTGGTGTGCGGAAAGGTCGGCGCGGCCACCACGAACCCGGCCGCCGCCCAGCGGGTGAGCAGGTCCGCGTAGTCGTCCGGCCGGCCGTTCAGGCCGTGGCTGAACATCACCACCGGGAACCGCCCGTCCGCCACGTCCGCTCCCCGCTCCGGCGCGCCACCGGTTGCGCCCCGGGCCGGGTACCAGAGGGTCACCGGCAGCGGGCGGTCACCGTCCCGGTTCAGCTTCACCTGGCGTACGCCGACGGCGAAGGTCTGCGCCGGCGCGGTGCCGGCGGGGACCCGCGGCGCCGGGGTGGTGGCCTTCGGCGGC
>NZ_JAEVHN010000010.1:0-35407 GCF_016803375.1 Micromonospora sp. 4G55 | reverse complement strand
ATCAGCCCATCCTTCGTCTCGTCCTCGCGCGCGTACCAGTCTGCCTGCGGGTCCTCCTCGAACGCCTGCATGGGGACCAGCTCCTCAGGCGTCGGGAATTCGCGCCCGAAGGTGGGCCCGAAGTAGCCGGCTTCGACGTTGAGGCAGTGCTTGAGTACTCCCAGCAGGTTGTTGCCGGTCGCGGTGCGGGGCAGTCTGGCCTCGCGTTCGCTCAGCCCGTCGAGCTTCCAGATCAGGTCATCGCGAGTCGCTTGGAGGTAGTGGTGCAACGCAGCCTTCGGGTCGTCCAGATCAGCCATGCCTGCCAGTCTTCCTCATGGCCGAGCCAGCGTGCGAGGTGTCGCCTGCAAGATCAGCACCGGCTGGGTGGTCGGCCTGCGGGCCTGCCGACATCCTGAACTGCCGATGTGCGGATACTCGCGGCGTGCCGGATCGCGCGGGTTGATCGATCCTCCACGGCTGCCTTCCACCGGGACGCACGGTCGGGGAAGATCTGCTCGTGATCTCCGCCATCCATGAACTCCAGCTGGCCTTCGACGAGGCTGAGCTACACGCGGACACCGACGCGCTGAACGCGTTGCTGGCCGACGACTTCCGATCCATTGGTGAGCAGGGCCACGTGCTGAACAAAGCCCAGTGGGTCGGCAAGTTCGCCGAGTTCGCCTACACAAGCTTGGCGAGCAGCGAGATCGAGGTGTGTTTCTACGGTCACGCGGCCATCGTCCGGTGCATCCAACGCAGCCGATCGGCCTGGCGCGGGCAGGAGATGGCGTTGACCGTCCGCGTCAGCCAGACCTGGGTCGAGCTCCCCGGCGGCTGGCGGCTGGCCGGCATCCAGTTCAGCTCCTTTGGCGGCGAGTGACGGCGCGGTGCACGCTCATGCCGCAACTCGTGCATCGAGCGGCCGCAACCTTCGACCCGCCCCAGCGTTCGGAGCACGTAAGCAGTGCGCTGCGGTGCTACCGGTGCTTGGCGTTCCCTGAGGACTGGAGCGTGTCGGCGATGAGGCGGAGTTGTTCCGGCGACAGTTCACGCCACGGAATTCCGAGCGTGGACATCTCAACCTGCTCCAAAGCCGGAGGATCACGAGTACATCAGGTGCAGCGTCATCCCGGCGTCGGCGTGCGCCAGGTTGTGGCAGTGGTTAGCCCATGTTCCGGGGTTGTCGGCCCGGAACGCCACCTCCCAGACGTCGCCGGGGCGCACGTCGAAGGAGTCCAGCCACAGCAGACTCCCGGTCGCCGCTGCTCCGTTGCGAGCCAACACCAGGACGTGATGCCCGTGCAGGTGCCACGGGTGCACGACCTGGGACCGGTTCACGATCGTGAACTTGACGATGTCGTCGAGGCGTACAACCTGCGGCGGGATGTCCGGGTCGGCCGCGCCGTTGACGGTGTGGGCGTACCGCGGAAGCAGTCCGTGCAGGTCCAGGCCGCGGTCGAGAACGAGGGTGAATTCCTTGTCGATCCGGGACCACGGCACCGGAGAGGTGACGCCGTAGGTGAGCGGATCGAGTACCGGCCACGCGGCGGTCGCCGCTGAGACCGGTCCGGTCGAGTAGACCGCGCGTCCGTCGACGAACAGGGCCACCGGCGTGGCGGGCGCGGTGAACACCAGGTCGTAGCGTCCCCCGGCCGGGATCAGCACGGCGGTGTCCACGAGCGACGTCGGGCTCTGCAGGTCGGATCCGTCGATCGCGGCGACCCGGAACGGGGTCCCGGCCAGGGCGTACCGGTGCGTCGTGCTGTCGGTGTTGATCAGCCGCAGCCGCACCGGCACCCCCGCCTCGACCGGCTCCATCCTCGGTGCAGGCAGCGGCAGGCCGGAGAGGGTGTGCACCGGAACGGTGATGTCGACGCCGGTCCCCGGCGCCGGGCGCACCACCAGGACACCGTAGAGACCCATCCGGACGCCGAGGTCGGAGACCGAATGCGTGTGGTACCAGTACGTCCCGACCTGGTCGGCGCGGAACCGGTAGACGAACTCCTGTCCGGGCAGCACCGCCGCCTGCGTCACGCCGGGCACCCCGTCCTGACTGTTCGGCACGTCGTACCCGTGCCAGTGCAGCGTGACGCCCCGCCCGATGTCCCGGTTGCGCAGCGTCACCTCAACGACGTCGCCGACGGTGGCGGTCAGCTCCGGCCCCGGAACCTGCGCGTTGAAGGCCCACGCCGCGACCTCACGGCCACTCACGCTCACGGTGGCGGTCCCGGCCGTCAGGGTGAACCGCCTGGTCGGTTCGCCGGCGGTCCGCGCAACCCGATGTCCGTGATCATGTGGTACGCCGGACGCGGCGTCCGGGGCGACGGCCAGCCCGGTTCCGGTCACCAGCGCCGCGACCGCCACCACGAGGGCCGCCCGGGACACCGTCCGGGACGGCCGTGCGCCGAGGACGCGCCACGAGACCGTGGTCGCCGCGAGGATCCCGGCGACCGCGAGCAGTCCCGCGCCCGCCGACGCCGGATAGCCGTGCAGGATCGTCACGAGCAGGGCGCCGCTCTGGGCGTACCCGGCGAAGAGAAGCGGGACCGCGACGGAGCGGATGTCGCCCGGGGCCCGCAGCAGCCGCGGCCCGGCGGCGACCACCGCCGCAAGCGACAGTGGGGCGGCGATGAGGACCTTCTCCGCCGCGAACCACCAGCCGGCGCGAGCGAGTGCGGTGACTGTGATCGCGCGGGCGAGCGTGGCGAGCAGCGCGAAGGCGGCCAGTCCAAGCGCGAGCGGGCGGCGCCGGCGCCGACGCGGCGCCGCCGCCCAGCCATCCAGCGGCCGCGAGGACCGCGATCACGAGGTCGGCCGCGAGCAGCGAGCCGGTGGTCATGCCGGCTCCCCTTCCCGGACGGCCACCGGGGTCGCGTCGGCCGGCGGCGGCTCGGCGAGCTTCCGCGCTGCCCGGTGGACGCCGACCACGACGTGCACCGCGACGATCCCGTTGACCGCGTGCAGCCCGGCGATGGTCAGGCCGAGCGGGGTGCTGACGCCGGCGGCGTCGGTGGACGCGTTCGCCAGCATGGCAATGAGGGACTGCACGACGACGAGGCCGAGCGGCAGGATCGCCAGCCCGATGATCCGCCCCGGCGCCTTCGCCAGCGCGGCGAACAGGGTGGTGAGCAGGGTGAGAACGGGGATGACCGCCATCCCGGTGACGCTGTGCAGGGCATATGCGCCCTCACCCGCGGGTTTCGTGAACGCGCCCACGGCGGCGAAGACGAACTGCAGGGCGAACGCGGCGAGCGACAGAAGGCTGACGATGACGAATGCTCTGCGCATGGTGGCCTCCTAGACCTGAGCCGAGGTCAGTGCCCGGGCGACGTGATCGGTGGCCGTGATCGCCCCGTACGCGACCAGCCGCACGAGGTCGGCGTCGCCCGGATGGGAGAGCCGCCAGAGTGCGACGTCGCCCGCGCTGATCGCGCTGGGCGCGAACGCCGCCAGCAACGCGATCCGCGTCCCGATGCGGTCCGTGCCGGGCACGTCCCGGACCAGATCGACGGCCCAGTCTGCGGGCCGGGCCGGGAACCGCCCGTCCTCCCAGCGCACGGTGGCCGTGACGGTCTGGCGTGCCACGTCGCCCAGCAGGTTTCCGCCCTGGATGGCGGCTTTCTGCAACGACGCGTACGCGACGCCGACCGGGCTGCCCCCCCGCCCAGGCCGGCGGCGAGGTCGGGTCGGCGTCGAGCAGTGGGAGGCTGCGGCCGGGCTCCTTCGGCTCCCGGGCCGTCTTGGCGTAGAGCCGGCCCGCCACAGACCGCACCAGCGGGGAGCGTTGCAGACCGCCGGGCAGCAGATCCGGGTCGAGCAGCGCCGAGACGATCCGGTTGATGAAGTGGAAGGCGAGCAGGGTGCCGGTGACCTCAGGGCCGTACGGGCTGGTCCAGCCGGCGGCTCTGGGGCTACGGCTGGCCTCCGCCCAGCCGGCGAGCTTGGCGTGCCTCGGCTCCGGTGGCGTCCCGCCCCGGGCGACGACCTCGGCCAGCTCGTGCTCGCCCAGCGCGTGCAGCAGCATCACGTGGGCGTCGACGCAGAACCGGCAGCGGTTGGCCCGGGACACCACCGACGCGACGAGTTCGCGGTCGACCCGGGACGCGTCCCCTGCGAGCAGTGCCTCGCGCATCAGCGCCCAGGTCGCGGCCAGCACCTCCGGCACGGCCGAGAGCGCCTGGAAGGTGGGCACCGGCCCGAGGAAGTCGTCCCACAACTGCCGGTAGACCTCTCCGGTCAGTCCGGTCGCGGTTTTCGCGGGAGCGGGGGTGAAGAAGCGGTATGTCATGGGCTTGATGCTTGCCTCAGCTGTCCGGGAAGGCGTCGTGCCGCCGCAGGCACTTGCCCGGCCGCCGATACCGCGTCCGCGGTACGCCCTTCTACCGCAGGCGCCGGACGCTTCCTGCTGACGGCCCGTTCTACAGTTCGACCATGCGCCGCGACCTGCCGTACGCCCTCAGCGGCCTCGCCCTCGGCACCCTCCTGCTCGGCAACGCCGCGCTCGCGCCGGACGCCGCAACGGTCCGGGTGGTCGACGTCGCCCTGGTCCTGGTCATGGCGGCAGCCCTGGCGGTGTGCCGGCGGTACCCGGTCGTGGCGTTGTGCGTGGTGACAGCCGCCATGCTGGCCCTCCACGTCCGAGTACACGCCGGGGTGTCCGCCGCGTTCGCCGTCCTCGGCACGGTCTACATCGCCGCCTGGCGAGGGCACCGATTGCCCGCAGCCCTGGCCAGCCTCTTCTTCCTCGGCGGCTTTCTCGCCCGCGACGTCTCGGTCGCGCCCGCCGACCGGCCCGGCCAGCAGATCACCGAGCGGACCGCCCTGCTGCTGGGCTGGTTTCTGGCGGCCAACGTCGCCGGGCTCGTCGCACGGCAGCGCCGCGCGTACCTGGAACAGGTCGAGCAGCGGGCGATCGAGGCCGAACGCACCCGTGAGGAGATGGCGTTGCGGCGCGCTGGGGAGGAGCGTCTGCGCATCGCCCGCGACCTGCACGACTCGCTGACCCACAGCATCTCCGTGATCAAGGTGCAGGCCGGGATCGCCGTGCACCTGGCCCGCAAACACGGCGAGGAACCGTCGGCCACGCTGCTGGCGATCCAGGAGGCCAGCAGTGCCGCGATGCGGGAACTGCGCACGACGCTGGACGTCCTGCGCTCACCCACCGACGCAGACTGCGTCGGGCTGGCCCGGGTGGGCGAGCTTGCCGAGCGGACCCGGGCGCCGGCGTACCGGTGCACGTGACCGTCAGCGGTCAGCCCCGCGACCTGCCCGCCGAGGTCGACCAGGCCGGGTACCGCGTCGTCCAGGAGGCCCTGACCAACGTCGCCCGCCACGCCGGCCCCGCCACCGCGCAGATCCACGTCGAGTACGCCCCTGCACAGTTGACCGTCTCGGTGACCGACGACGGCCAGGCGTCGCCGGTCCGGCCGGCGACACCGGGTGTGGGCCTGCGCGGAATGCGGGAACGGGTAACCGGACTGGGCGGCACACTGCGTGCCGCCGCCCGTGGCGACGGCGGTTTCGTGGTACGGGCCACGTTCCCGCTGGACGGTCCAGCATGACCGGGCCCTTGCGCGAGGTCCGACCAGTTCAGTCCACCACGGATCGTGGCGGCTCCGACCGGAGGGAGAGCGGCATGATCCGGGTCCTGCTCGCCGACGATCAGGCTCTGATGCGAGCCGGATTCCGGGCACTGCTCGACGCCGAGGACGACCTGGAGATCGTCGCGAGGCCGCCGACGGCGCATCGGCCGTCGAGCTGTCCCGACGACTGCGGCCGGACGTCGTGCTGATGGACGTGCAGATGCCAGGGCTCGACGGCATCGAAGCCACCCGGCGCATCGCCGCTGATCCCGACCTCGCCGCGGTCCGCGTCCTCATCCTCACCAACTACGGGCTCGACTCCTACGTCTTCGCCGCACTCCGCGCGGGCGCCAGCGGCTTCCTCCTCAAGGACGCCGACCCCGCCGACCTGCTACAGGCCGTCGCCGTCGTGGCGCGCGGCGACGCGCTACTCGCCCCGGCCGTCACACGTACGCTCATCAGCGAGTTCGTGGCCGGCCCGCCGGCCGAGCCGGCGGCCGGGCGCGACGTGCTGACCGCCCGCGAACAGGAGATCGTCGAGCTCGTCGCCCGAGGGCTGAGCAACCACGAGATCGCCGTGCGCATGGTGATCAGTCCGTTGACCGCCAAGACACACGTCAATCGGGCGATGGCGAAGCTGTACTGCCGCGACCGTGCCCAGTTGGTCGTGTGGGCGTACGAGTCGGGGCTGGTCACGCCACGCCGCCGTTGATCGGCTGCCGCTGCAAGGGCCTCCGCCGACGACCTCGCACGGATCGCCACGGTGTATTGCGCTGGGCGGTGACGGTCGGGGAAGGCCGGCCCCATACCGGTTCGCGGCGCAGGCAGTCCACGCCAACCACGACGGCATCGACGGGGTGCCGGCCGTCGAGTACGTTACCGGCGAGTAGATGTGGCGATCGTGGACGGCGGGGAGGTCGCATGGCCGGGAAACACCGCTCGTGGTGGGGCTGGGGGCACGTCGAGGACGCGGTGACCGGCGCGGAGGCCACGGCGTTGACCGACCGGGTGCGTACCCTGCTGCCCGACGCCGACCTGACCGAGCACGTCGCGCCGCCGGTGGCCGAACTCGACCTGCGCCCGCCGCGGGTCGATCCGCCGGCGTCACTCGCCCGGCTGTGCTCGACGGACCCGGCCGACCGGGCGGCGCACACCCACGGCAAGGCGTTCCGGGACGTCGTCCGCAACCTGCACGGGGAGGTTCACGACCCGCCGGACCTGGTGGTCCGGCCGGCGACCGAGCAGGACGTCGTCGACGTGTTGGACTGGTGCGCGGGCCGGGACATCGCGGTGATCCCCTACGGTGGCGGCTCGTCAGTGGTCGGCGGCGTGGAGCCGCGGCTGGACGACGCGTATCCCGCGGCGGTCAGTCTCGACCTCGGGCGTCTCGACCGGGTGCTGGAGGTGGACCCGACCAGCCGGGCGGCCCGTATCCAGGCCGGCGTGTTCGGCCCGGCGCTGGAGGACCAGCTCCGGCCGCATGACCTCACGCTGCGGCACTTCCCGCAGTCGTTCGAGTTCTCCACCCTGGGCGGCTGGCTGGCCACCCGCGCCGGCGGTCACTACGCCACCGTCCTGACTCACATCGACGACCTGGTGGAGTCGTTGCGAGTGGTCACCCCGGCGGGCACCAGCCAGTCGCGCCGGCTGCCCGGCTCCGGCGCCGGGCCATCCCCGGATCGGCTGTTCCTCGGCTCGGAGGGCGTGCTCGGCGTCATCACCGAGGCATGGATGCGGCTCCAGGACCGGCCGCGCTGGCGGGCGGGCGCCTCGGTGCACTTCACCGACTACGACCTGGCGGTCGACGCCACCCGGGCCATCGCCCAGTCCGCGCTGCACCCGAGCAACTGCCGGCTGCTCGACCCCGCCGAGGCGCTCCTCAACGCCGGTGTCGCCACCACCGGCGGCGTGCTCGTCCTGGGATTCGAGTCCGCCGACCATCCGGTCACCCCGTGGCTGGACCGCGCCGTCGAGCTGTGCCGCGACCACGGGGGCACCCTGCCGGAGCCGGCCCGCGGCGACGACTCGTCCGGCCCACGGCAGCTGACCGCCGCCGACGCCTGGCGGTCAGCGTTCCTGCGGATGCCGTACCAGCGCGACGCACTCGCCGCCCGGTCGATGATCGTGGAGACGTTCGAGACCGCCTGCACCTGGGACCGATTCCCCGCCTTACGCGCCGCCGTGCTCGACGCGGCCGGCGACGCGCTCCATGCCGTCAACGCGACCGGTGCGATCACCTGCCGCTTCACCCATGTCTACCCGGACGGCCCCGCCCCCTACTTCGGCGTGTACGCCACCGGCCGCTGGGGCGCCACCGTCGACCAGTGGGACCAGATCAAGCATGCCGTCTCCGACGCGCTGCTCGCCGCCGGCGGCACCATCACCCACCACCACGCCGTCGGCCGCGACCACCGACCGTGGTACGACCAGCAGCGTCCGGACCCGGTCGCGCTCGCCATGCGCGCCGCCAAGAGCGCGCTCGACCCGTCCTGGATCCTCAACCCCGGCGTCCTCGTCGATCCCGCCGGCTGACGTGGGCCGGTCCGCGATGCCTGACTTCCCGGCAAACCTTCGCCGGCGGGGTGGCCGCATCCGCCCCGAGCCGTACCGGGGCCGGGAGGCCGGTGACTGGAGCCGCCGGGAAATCGCCTGACGGTCACCACACTCGCTTACGGTGGTGCCGGGGAAGGCAGGCTCCCCGTGCCGCGACCCATCAGCGACACCGGCGGGCGTTGAGCCGGGCGGCCTGGCGCGTCAGGTGGTCGCGCTCGGCGAGGTTGGGGGCCTTGCGGGCCGCCTCGGCGTACAGCCGTGCCGCCGTCGACAGGTCGCCGTCGCGCTCGTGGAGGTACGCCGCCACCGCCGCGTGGCGGGGCAGTGAGTCGTCCAGCGGCGCGAGCGCCGCCAGGCCGGCGCGCGGTCCGTCGGCCTCGCCGACGGCCACCGCGCGGTTGAGTCGGACCACCGGGCTGTCGGTCAGACGCGCGAGCTCGTCGTACCACTCGACGATCTGCACCCAGTCGGTCTCCTCGGCGGTGGGCGCGTCAGCGTGCAGTGCCGCGATGGCGGCCTGGGCCTGGAACTCGCCCAGCCGGTCGCGGGCGAGGGCCGCCTGCAGGATCTCGACGCCCTCGGCGATCGACGTGGTGTCCCATCGGCTGCGGTCCTGCTCGGCGAGGGGCACCAGGCTGCCGTCGGGCGCGGTCCGGGCGGCGCGCCGGGCGTGGTGCAGCAGCATGAGGGCGAGCAGCCCCGCCACCTCGGGGTGGTCGATCGCGGCCGCGAGTTGCCGGGTGAGTCGGATGGCCTCGGCGGCGAGGTCGACGTCGCCGGAGTAGCCCTCGTTGAAGACCAGGTAGAGGACGCGCAGCACGGTGGCGACGTCGCCGGGCTGGTCGAACCGCACGCCGGAGACGCTGCGCTTGGCCCGGCTGATGCGCTGCGCCATGGTCGCCTCGGGCACCAGGTAGGCGTGGGCGATCTGGCGGGTGGTCAGCCCGCCGACGGCGCGCAGCGTGAGCGCGACCGCGGACGACGGCGTCAGCGACGGGTGGGCGCACAGGAAGTAGAGCTGGAGCGTGTCGTCCACCGCGGGGGCGGGCTCGGGCGCCGGCTCCTCGTCGACGAGGTCCTCACGCCGGCGGCGGGCGGTGTCGGCGCGGGTCGCGTCGAGGAACTTGCGCCAGGCCACGGTGACCAGCCAGCCCTTCGGGTCGCGCGGCGGGTCGGCCGGCCAGACGCGGACCGCCTCGACCAGCGCGTCCTGCACGGCGTCCTCGCCCGCCGCGAAGTCGGCTCCGCGGCGGACGAGGATCCCGAGCACGCTCGGCACGAGGCTCCGGAGCAGGGCCTCGTTCAGCTGAGAGGTCACTCCGTGACGGTGGGCGGCTCGGTCAGGAACGGGCGCAGCTCGAGCCACTCGTGGATCGGCTTCCCGCCCGCCCCGGGGGCGGCCGACAGCTCCCCGGCCAGCTCGACGGCGCGCTCGTAGCTGTCGACGTCGATCACCATCCAGCCGGCGATGAGGTCCTTGGTCTCGGCGAACGGGCCGTCGGTGACCGGCGGGCGCCCCTCGCCGTCGTACCGGACGAACGTCCCCTCGGGGGCGAGCGCCTGACCGTCGACGAACTCGCCGGTCCCCTCGAGCCGGGCCGCGAAGTCGTGCATGTACTGCATGTGCGCCGAAATCTCCTCCGGCGTCCACTGGTCCATGGGCACGTCGTTGACCGGAGCCGGAGCGCCGCGGTAGTGCTTGAGCAGCAGGTACTTCGCCATCGTGATTCTCCTCTGCTGGTGCGACCCATCTGGGTCACTTCACCGCGGGGACGGAGCCGGTCACCAGTTCTCGACATGGCCGTCGGAAAATTTTGCTCTCGTTCATGAAGCCTGGGTGAACCGTCTCGTGGTCGTCGACAGCCGTTGGCCCTCGGCTGCCGTAGCAACGGCACGTGGCGGACACATGAGGGGCAAGTCCGATCTTCGCTGTTCCACTTACCCGCTCCGAAGACCCCGGCGGCATTTCATGTCGCACGGGCGGCCGGCGTGATCCTGCTCGCCATCGGTGCGCTGATCCGGCAGTCCGCTTCGGCTGACGATGCGGAGCCGCAGCCCGAGGACTGGAACGCTTCCCTCTGGGATCCCGAGGTGCAGGAAGGCATCGAGCGGAGGCGCCGCCGGGGCCGGCCGATCAGCTCCGTCGGGCATCCTTGACGAACACGATCCCGTCGGTGTTGGCCAGGTGGGCCGGATCAAGCGGGGAGTAACCGAACCAGGGGGACACCCGGGGCGTCACGTTGGCGAGGGCGGTGGCCAGTCGGCGGGCGTCGACGAGGTAACGCTCCTCCGGGAGCGCGTACAGCAGCCCCTCGATGGTGTCCGGAGGCGGGGCGTCCACCCCCTGGTGGCGGATCGTGCCGAGGGCGGTGGCGAGGAAGGCGTATCCCGCGCCCAGGTGGGCGCTGACGATCGCCCCGGCGCTCCACCATTCCAGCGGCAGGTCGCCCATCCGCATCGTGCTCTTGTCCCGCTGCAGATGGCCGTTGTGGGCGTTCACGAGCGTCGGGCCCCGTTCGGCGAGGGCGAGCAGGTTGCCGGCCATCATCGAATCCCGCAGGCCCACCAGGCGCGCCAGGCGGCCCGGTGACGTATCGGCCATCCAGAAGTGGTAGCGCAGCAGCCCGGTGGCGGTACGCCCGTACAGGCGTGCCCGGTGCCAGTCCTCCGGTGAGGACGCCGCGATCAGGTGTGGCGTCTGCGCGTCGAGCAGGGCCACCAGATCATCGGCGAGCAGCCGCAGCTGGTTGGCCTCGGGCGTCCGCCCCACGGACTGGGACGGGTCCATCATCGCGGCGGGATTGGTCCACCGGTCGTCGGCGCCGAGCAGGCGGTCGAGCGTTTCCGCGGTGCAGGGAAGCAGGTCGGCGTCGACGCAGGCGGTGAGGTAGGCGTGGAGTGCGGTGAGGGCCTGGCGCGGGCTCGCGGCACCGGTGATCTCCAGCGGGCCGTCGACACCGGCGAAGCGGAGCTGCTGTGAGACGGGCCGGCCGTCGTTGTACGCGCGCATCCAGCGCACCAGCTCGCGGTTGCCCGCGAAGGCGCCCCACTCGTGGCTGAAGCCGCGCTCCATGACCTCGTCGAGGATGCCGGTGCCCGAGGTGACGTGGTCGTCCACCACCAGGCCCATCATGCAGTCGCTCTCGATGGCGATCGTCCGGTAGCCCTCCTGCTCGACGAGTTGCCGGAAGATCTCGTTCCGTACCTCGAGCAGAACGTCCTCGCCGTGGGTGGGCTCGCCCAGGGCGAGCAGCCGCGGCCGGGTCGGGAGCAGCCGCATGACGGTCGCGGCCTCGACAGCGTGGGCGGTGTCCTTGGTACCAGCAATCATGCCCTCAACGGTATCGTTGAACCTTCGGTTGAAACTTCTCCGCGATGTTGGCAGGACAGTGGGGCGAAACCTTCAAGACGGTGGACGGCTCAGGCCGGTCGACCTCGCGCGCGGGAACGGTCTGTCCACACAGGCGATCAGGAACTACGAGGCGGCCGGCATCCTTCCGGGCGCCGAACGCACCCCGCACGGATACCGCACCTACACGCCGCTGCACGCACAGGCCCTCCGCACGTTTCTCGCGCTCCTGCCCGGACACGGCCACCAGACGGCCACGTCGATCATGCAGGCGGTCAACCGGGACGCGACCGAGGACGCGCTCCGGCTCATCGACGAGAGCCACGCCCAGCTGCTCGACGACCGCCGCACCCTCCAGGCCGTCGAAGCCGCGCTTCGCGACCTCGATCCGGTACCGCGGGAGCGCGGTGACACCTTCGTCGGCCCGCTGTCGCGGCGGCTCGGCATCCGACCGGCCACCCTACGCAAATGGGAACGCGCCGGCCTGGTCCAGCCGCGCCGCGACCCGCGGACGGGCTACCGGGTCTACAGCGAGGCGGACGTCCGCGACGCCCTGCTGGCCCACCAGCTCAGACGGGGTGGCTACCTGCTGGAGCAGATCGCCCCGCTGATCGCCCAGGTCCGCTCCGCCGGAGGCGTCGCACCGCTGGAGTCGATGCTGCGCGACTGGCGCGCCCGCCTCACGGCCAGGAGCCGCGCCATGCTCGCCGGCGCCGCCGCACTGGACGGCTACCTCGACCGCCGCCCCGCTCCGCCCGGGTGACGAGCGGCCTGCTGGCCGCGAAGCTCCGGGGTGTCCTGGTGACGGACTGCCGTCCGAGCGGCGGGATGGCTCACGGCCGACTCTGAACAGCAACAGCGACGGCGGCCTCGGTCACCCGCCACCCGGGCGGACAGCATCGATCGTCTGGGGAAGCAGTCGGCGGCTGGCATGGAGAACGGCGCCGTCGGGGCGGACGACGGCTGCGCGAGCAGCGCCTGTCCCCAACCACCGGTGCAGTTCGCTGCCCGGGTGGGCAACGATCAGGACTGCTCCGCGCCGTTCGATGTCGGCCCGTTGTGCGGCGGACGGTTCGATGGACGTCACGATCGCGAACCGGCCAGCGGCCAGGTCGTCGAAACGTCGTTGGCCGTCGATGATCGCGTTTGGGCACAGCCTGCCCGCGAGGCCGCGGCGAAGCCGTCGCCGCAGCACGAGGTCGGACCGGTGCAGCGGGGGTGTCCGGCTGTCCGTCGCCAGGTCCGTGAGGCCCGGTACGAGGTGCAGCCGCGGCGCCACGGCGCGACGGATGACGTTGCCGAACTCGCCGCCGGCCGTCATTGCCGTACCGATGAACTTCGCCAGCTTGATCATGGCGCGGGCGTGGTGCGTGCGTTCGATCTCGTACGTGTCCAGCACGGTCTCCGCCAGGGTCCCGTCGAGTACGCCGGCGACCTTCCAGGCCAGGTTCATCGCGTCGCGCAGCCCGGCACACATGCCCTGGCCGATGAAGGGTGGGGTGAGGTGGGCGGCGTCGCCGAGCAGGAACACCCGCCGGTCGCGCCATCGGTCGGCGACCTGCGCGCGGAAGGTGTACTCGGCGACGCGGATGACCTTCAGCTCCGCGGCGGGGGTGTCCCCGGTCCACCGCGAGATCAACGGATGCAGCCGGGCCATGTCGCGGTAGTCGTCGGCGATCTCGCCGGGCGCCAGCTGGAACTCCCAGCGGTAGCGGGTCTTCCCGACCCGCATGTAGGTGCCGGCGCGGGCCGGGTCGGAGAGCTGGTGCACGCCCTCCCACTGGCCGAGGTCGGCCTCCGTCATCACGTCGATGACGAGCCAGCGTTGCGTGAAGCCCAAGTCCTGCATGCTGGCGCCGATCGCGGCCCTGGACAGGCCGTTCGCGCCGTCGCACCCCAGGACGTACGCCGCCCGGACGCTCTCGCGCTCTCCCGTGGCGGTGTCGGTGACGTCGACCCGCACCCCGCCAGCGTCCTGGGTCAGCGCGGTGACCTCGGCGTTGCCGCGGAAGGTGACGGTGCGGTGCCGCTGGAGATTGCGGCGGAGGATCGTCTCCAGTTCCGGTTGGTCGAACATGCTCGCCTGGGGGTAGCCGTGCCGGCCCGGCCCCGGGTCGCGCCCGAACTCGGCCAGCACCCGCATGTTCCGGTCCAGGAGGCGCAGCCCCCGGTGCGGCCGGGAGATCGCGGCGAACTCGTCCCGGAGCCCGAGCCGCGCCAGGATGCGGTGGACCTCGTCGTCGAGGGCGACGGCGCGGGGCTGGGGATAGATCGACTCCCAGCGTTCGAGGACCAGGCACTCGACGCCGTACTGGGCGAGCAGCGTCGCGGCGGTGAGCCCGGTGGGGCCCGCGCCGACGATCACCACGGGAACCGTCCTCATCGGGCCGATCCGGAGTGGAGGGCGAGGTAGCCGGCGACGGAGAAACCGGCCTCGGTGGCCACCTCACGCAGGCGCGGCAGAATGAGGATCTTGGCCGTGCCGAGGGCGAGGAAGATCAGGGCGAGCAGCACCGCGAGGATGGCAGCAGCGAGCGTCATGACATAACAATGAATCGCCATTCGATGGCATGACGGCCCAGGACGGCCCCGATGGCCGGCTGGTCGGCGGGTGCACCGGCTACGGGGGCTTGGAGCTGGTGCTCGACGGGTGGTGCCGCAGCAGGTGCCGACGGCTTGCGGAGCCGATGCACCCGTCGTCTAACCGCTCCCGGCGGACCGCGGTCCTCGAACTCGTAGGTGGTGGTCAGGCCCTCCGGCAGGTCGGGGACCAGGGCATTCGTACCGTCGACCACCTGGACGTAGCGCCGACCCTGAAAGATCGAATAGCTCCCGCCGGCGACCTGCTCGATCCTGAAGAGCTGGGTCTGCGCGGCCGAGTCGCACACCTGGCCGCGGACGCTGCCCGGCGCGGCGTCGTGCACGACGGTCATGCACTGCTGGCTGGCTCCGGGGCGCGTGGCCAGCATGATCCGGAATTTGTCCCCCTCGGGGTGCAGGACCCACAGCGCCCGGTCGTCGATGCCCCGCTCGGTGGTGGCCCGCACCCGGTCGTCGTCACGGCCGATCGCCAGCGCGGCTCCACCCATGCCGGGCACCACGATGAGGACCTGCCGCCGGCCGCCGAGGATCTCCTGCGGTCCTGCCGAGCCGGTCACGGAGGCGACGACCGACGGCGGGACCTCGTCCGCTGGGCTGCCACCCCGGTCCGGTCCGTCCCCGTGGTCCCGCGCCGGCAGCACGATGGCGCCGGCGGTCACGACCAGCACGGCCAGCCCCGCGCCGGTGACGGCCACCTGCCGTCGCCGGCGCTGGTCGCTGCGGCGGCGCAACGTCTGCGCGGCGGGCAGTGTGGTGACCCGACGGACCTCGTCGGCGATGGCGGTGAGGGCGTCGTGCGGATCAGCCATGGGAGGTCTCCTCCTGGTGCGCCTCGGTCAGCAGCCCGGCCATCGCTCTCCGGCCGCGGGCAAGGTACGTCTTGACGGTCCCGACGGGCGCCTGCATCTCGGCCGCCACCTGGGCGACGCTGAGATCGTTCAGGTGGTGCAGCACGACGGCGCGGCGCTCGTTGGCGCTCAGCCGCTGCAGCGCCTGCAGCAGGGCGACGTGGTCCTCGTTGAGTGCGGGCACGCTCTGGTCGACGGCGGCCCGGTGGTGCGCGCGGATCCGGTTGATCGTCTTGCGCCAGCTGCTCACCGCGATCCGGGAGGCGACCCGGCGGACCCACGCCTCCGGGCTGTCCGCGTCCCGCACGGTCGACCAGCGCTGCCAGGCCCGCATGAACGCCTCGGCGACGGCGTCCTCCGCCTCGCCGCGGTTACCGGTCAGCGCATAGACGTGTCCCACCACCCGTCCCGCACAGGCCGCGTAGAAGGCGTCGAACTCCTCGGCGTCACGCATCTGATCGGTGCCCCCCGAAGCCTCGTCCCGCGGTCACCGCGGAATGCAACATGGCCGGGGCAACCGGACGCGCCGGCGCGGGTCACGATTGTGGCCGCCGTCACACCCCGGAAGATCAACCCGCCTGTCGGGCCAGGCGTCATCGTGCCGTCCCGGGAGAGACCCGTGGCGGAGAGGACGATGTGCGACGACGGCAACGACGGGCCCTGACAGCCGGGCTGCTCGCGACCGCGCTGGCCGCGGTGGGCCTGACGGCTCACCCCGCGGACGCGCAGGAGCGGCCCGAGGCCAGGCTCCCCGGCACGCCCGGCGCCTTCACGCTGATCACCGGGGACCGGGTGTCACTGGACGCCGACGGCCGTCCGGACATCCAGCGGGGACCGGGGCGGGCCGGCATGCGGTTCGTGAGCAGCCAGGAGGGCGGCCACCGGTACGTCGTCCCGGTGGACGCGGTGCCGCTGCTGCGCGCCGGGCGACTCGACCGCCGGCTGTTCGACCTCACCGCGCTGGGCCAGTTCGGCTACGACGACCGCAGGGCCGAGCTGCCGCTGCTGGTCGCGTACCCGGAGCAGATGGCGGCGCAGGCGCGGTCCGCCGCGGTCGCGGGTGCGCGCGGGTGCGGGCCGACCTGCCCGCCGCCCACGCGCTGGCCGTCCGGGCGGACCTGGCCGACCGGGCCACGCTCTGGGCGTCGCTGACCCGCGGTACGTCGTCGGAGCGCACGTTCGCCACCGGGATCACCCACGTCTGGCTGGACGGCAAGCGCCGGATCTCCCTGGAGCGCAGCGTGCCGCACATCGGTGCCCCGGCGGCCTGGGACGCCGGCTTCGACGGCACCGGCGTCACGGTCGGCGTGCTGGACACCGGGATCGACGCGGCCCACCCGGACTTCGCCGGACACCTCGTCGAGGTCCGGGACTTCACCGGCGGCAACGACCCCGGGGACACCGTCGGCCACGGCACCCACGTCGCCTCGACCATCATCGGCAGCGGCGCCGGCTCCGGCGGCCGGAACCGCGGCGTCGCCCCGGGCGCGAAGCTGGTCGTCGGCAAGGTCTGCGCGACCTACGAGTGCCAGGACTCGGACATCATCACCGCGATGCAGTGGGCCGCGCCGCAGGCCAGGGTCGTCAACCTGAGTGTGGGCGGTACCGACACACCGGGTCTCGACCCGCTGGAGACCGCGGTCCAGGATCTGAGTCACCGGTACGGCACCCTCTTCGTGATCGCCGCCGGCAACGAGGGCAAGCCGAAGTCGGTCTCCTCGCCGGCCACCGCGGACGACGCCCTCGCCGTCGCCGCGGTCGACGCCGACGACCAGCGGGCGTACTTCTCGAGCCGGGGTCCCCGGATCGGCGACAACCACATCAAGCCCGAGATCAGCGCCCCGGGCGTCGACATCGTGGCGGCCGCCCCAGGCGGCGGCTACGCCACCATGTCGGGCACGTCGATGGCCACCCCGCACGTGGCCGGTTCGGCCGCCGTTCTCGCCGGACAGCACCCGGACTGGTCCGGCCCGCAGCTCAAGGCCGCCCTGCTCGGCTCGACCGAGCCGGCCGCCGAGAACACCCTCTACGAGCTGGGCGCCGGCCGGGTGGACATCGGCCGGGCGGTCGCCCAGCCGATCGCCGCCGAGATCGGCGCGATCGACTTCCCGGTCCAGCGCTGGCCCCACGCCGACGACACCCCGTTCTCCCGCGTCCTCGGCTACCGCAACACCAGCACCGCGCCGGTCACCCTCTTCCTGGCCGTCACTCCGGCGCCGGCCGGCATGATCACCGTCAGCCCGGCCACCCTGGTGGTGCCGGCCGGCGGCCGCGCCGAGGCGACGATCACCGTGGACACCCGGGGGGACGCCCCCGACGGCGTCTACCAGGGCGCGCTGATCGCGACGGGCGGCGGGGACCTGCGGGTACGGACGCCGTTCGCGCTCAACCGGGAGATCGAGAGCTACGACGTCCGGCTCGACCACACCCGACGCGACGGCGGACCGGCCACGGAGTACGAGACCGTGGCGGCCAACCTGAGCACCGGCGAGTTCAGCAAGCTCGTCGGGCAACCGGGCGGCGGTACCCTGCGGTTGCCCAAGGGCCGCTATGCGCTGTACAGCACCATCCACGAGGGCGATGTGTCGACCCTGCTGGTGCAGCCGGTCCTGGACGTACGCGGCCCGATCACCGAAGCGCTCGACGCCCGCACGGCCCGGCCGGTCTCGCTGACCGTGCCCCAGCGGGACGCCGCACCGCTTGCGGTCAACGTGAGCGCGAACTGGGACGACGGTTCCCGCTACCCGGGTGTCCAGCTCAGCGGGGTGTCCTTCGCGGAGGTCTTCTTCGGCCGGATCGGGCCCGCCGTCGCCGCCCCCGAGTTCACCGCGACGCTGGGCATCGGGCTGGCCCGCCCGGGCCCGGACGGAACCTTCCGGAACAGCCCCTACACGTACGACCTCGCGTACGTCCGTCCCGGCGACATGTTCACCGGCCTGACCAGGAAGCTGTCGCCGGGAAATCTCGCCACCGTCAAGGCGACCTACCGGAGCCAGTCCACCACCGCGAGCGCCGTCCGCTTCCACCATGCGGCGTCGTCGGGCGGCCCCGGCCCGATCGGTTCGAGCGTCTCGTTCGACCTGCCGTTCCACGCCACCGAGTACTACAACACCGACGGCGGCCTCGTCTGGACGTCCACGTTCGTCGAGGGCGACAACCTGACCACCCAGGAGAACACCTTCCAGCCGGGCAGGACCTACACCCAGACCTGGAACGCGGCACCCTTCGGCCCCACGGTGGGCGGGGCCCCGGCGCCGGCGCCGCTGGCGTACGCCGGCCGCGACGGCGACACCATCTCGGTCCAGCCGGCTTTGTTCGGCGACGCGACCGGCCGCCCGGCCAGCCGCGACGACCTGCAGGTCCACTTCCGGTTGTCGCGCGACGGTGCGGAGATCGGCACTGCGGACGGCCCGTTCGCGGAGTTCCCGGTGCCCGCCGCCAGAGCCGCGTACCGCCTGGAGGCGACCGTCACCCGCGGCACGCCCGACACGCTGTCGACGTCGGTCTCGGTGGCCTGGACCTTCACCTCGGCGCACACGTCGACGCCGGAGCGGCTGCCCCTGACGACGGCGCGGCTGATGCCCGCGCTCGACGACACCAACACGGCACGGGCCGGCACGACGATGGCCGTACCCGTGGCGCTGGACCGGCTGGCGGGCTCGGCGGCCGCGCCCGGCCGGACGCTCGACGTCTCGGCCTCGTTCGACGACGGGCGGACGTGGGTCGCGTTGCCGGTGCTCCGCGACGTCGCCCTCATCAGTCACCCGCGGCGGCCAGGCTTCGTCTCGCTGCGCGTGGCGGCCACCGACACCGCCGGCAACACGGTGACGCAGATGATCCAGCGGGCCTACCGGATCGCCTGACCCGCGGCGGGTCCGGGGCGGCGGCTGCGTGCCGCCGCCCCGGACCGTGGCGTCCGCCGATCACGCACGCGCCGTCCCGTGGAACTGCTGGGACAGCCGCATCGCGGTCGGACCCGCAGCTCTGCGACGAGCGCATGTCGTGCGGGTCCCCGCCGCCAGATCGCGCAGTGACGGCCTGGTCACGCCACGGTACGGTCGGCAATGGAGCGGACTGCGGCGCAGGTGGGGGGAGGACGAGTGCGGCGGCCTTCGCTGATGACGGGCATCCTCTACGCGGCTCTGCCCGTCATGCTGGGGCTGGTCGGGAACCTGGCCACGGGCACGGTGCGGCCGTCGGATGAGTGGAAGCCGTGGCTCTGGGCGGCAACCGCGCTGCTCGCCGTCTCCGCAGTGGTCACCACCGTGGCCCAGCAGGGGTGGAGCCAGCCGGCGGATGACGGCGCCAACGCACCCCGGACCACGTCGCCGTCCGGGCGCGTACCGACGACGGTCGCCCGCCAGGCGGGGGGCAACCCCGCCGCCATGGTGACGGCGTCACTGTTCCTGACGCTCGCCGCGGCGTTGTGGGCCTATGTCTTGTTCACCCACCCAGATTGGGACCTCTGGACGAAGGCCGACTACGCCGCCGTACCCGTCGCCGCGTGCGTGGCGATCGTCCCGATGCTGCACCGCAGGCGGTGGACGTTTGCCGGTACGGCGATGGTCCCCGCCGTCATCGCGGCCTGGCCGACAACGGTGTGGTACCTGGATGTCTCCGGGGCCGCATTCATGGCACTGGTGCTCGGTTGTGTCGGGGTGGTCGTCGGCGCGCTGATCGCCAACTATCGCAAACGCGATAAGGGCCACCACATTGGCTGGTCCGCCAAGGTTGCGATCTATGCGCTCGGCGGTATCGCCATAGTGGCCTCCGTCGCCGGCGTCGCACTCAACGCGGGCATGTTCCTGGTCTACCTGCCCTTCATCGTCGTCTTCGGGTGTCTCGTGATCCAGACGGCCTGGGAGACGGACGAGTCGGCACGACGAGATGCCGCCCGGACCGGAGTCGTCTTCGCCCTCCTGCAGGCGGTCTATCCGAGCTTCGCCCTCAGCGGCTTCTACGTCGTCGGCACCGACACGGTTGATCCCCGCCCCACCTATCGCCTGCTCTTGCTGGCCTTGATCGCGATACTGACCGCGGGCGTGGTGGTCAGGGGTGTGAACGCCAGGTGGCAGCCCAACTTCGGGGCTTAGGAACCTGACGTAGACCCGGGTCGATCCAGCCTGCCAGGCCCCGGCTTGTTGATCATCGGTGTGGCGCAGGCTCTGCCGTCAGGGCGCATGGTTCGGTCGCTCGCTCCGCACCGCAAGGTCGGCGAAGGGTCACCAGGATAATGACGCGCGTGCAATGGTTGACAACCTTGGTTGTCGAGCGGACGCTGAAAGCGAGGTCATTGGCGAGGGAGTGGGGTCATGCGGAATCTGACGCCGGACGAGCGGCAGGAACTACGGCGGGAACTGGGTGCTGTCACCGCTCACTGGGCGCAGCGGCTGAATGACGTCGATGCGGACGCCCGGGGGAGGGAAGACCAGAGTTCCGCGCAGCGGATGCGAACTCACCTCGCGCGCATGGCGGCGGGCGAGCAGATGCGCAGCCTTCTCGCGGACCTCGTATCCGCCAATGCAGCGGAAGCGGTGCAGTACGGTGCGGGCTATCCCGAGCTCGGAGCGGCGGTGGGCGCCAGCCGGCAAGCGGCCCGTAAACGATGGCCGCACCTGTCGATCTCAAAGAGGCGCGCCAGCGAGTGGAAGCAGCCACCGGGGGGCATCGGTTGGGCCGGTGAGCATCTGGGGTACCCGGGGACGCCGGGGGCGGCTTGAGGAGTCGGCACAAGTACGGCCGGTGGTCCAAGCCCTTGCGGTCGACCAGCCACTGATTGAGGTAGAAGAAGGCAAAGGCCGCCGAGCGCTGGTTCCGGGATCCGCGTCGTGAGCTGCTGCGGCAGCTCGCCACCGCCGGTCAGCTGCGACCCGGCCGCCCGGGTCTGCTCGACCAGGTCTCCGTCGGAAGTGTGCGGGGTGAGTTCGGCCAATAACTTGATTCGTTCCAGAAAAGTGGACTATGTTCGTCACATGACGTCCGACTTCGAGACTCAGCTGCGGGCGGTCTCGTTGCGCGTGACCCGGCCCCGGTTGGCGGTGCTCGCAGCGCTGCGCGACCATCCGCACGTCGACACCGACACGGTGATCGCGCTGGTACGGGCGGACCAGCCCACGGTCTCCCACCAGGCGGTGTACGACGTGCTTCGGGCGCTCACCGACGCCGGTCTGGTGCGGCGCATCCAGCCTGCCGGTGCGACCGCCCGGTACGAGTCGCGGGTGGGGGACAACCACCACCATGTCGTGTGCCGCTCCTGCGGCGCGATCGCCGACGTCGACTGCGCTGTCGGCGATGCTCCCTGTCTCACCGCCTCGGACGACCACGGTTTCGTGCTCGACGAGGCGGAGGTTGTGTATTGGGGCACCTGCCCCGACTGTGCGACCGAACGCACCTCCCAGTGATCCGCCAGTTCGGAAGGAAGTAGATGAGCGACATGCAGGACAACGCTCCCTCCAGCGCGCAGGGCGTGGACAAGAAGGAGGCGGCCGGCTGCCCGGTCGCGCACGACTCCGTGACCGCGCACGGCAGCGAGAGTGAGAACCCGGCGATCGACTCGCCGACCCCGAAGACCGGTGGTCGTCCGCGCACCAACCGGGACTGGTGGCCCAACCAGCTCGATCTCTCGGTGCTGCATGCCCATTCGTCGAAGGGCAACCCGCTGGGGGAGAACTTCAGCTACGCCAGGGAGTTCGCCAAGCTCGACGTCGAGGCCCTCAAGCAGGACATCATCAAGGTCCTCACCACCTCGCAGGACTGGTGGCCGGCCGACTTCGGCCACTACGGCGGCCTGATGATCCGGATGAGCTGGCACGCCGCGGGCACCTACCGTATCCACGACGGTCGCGGCGGGGCCGGCGACGGCGGTCAGCGGTTCGCCCCGCTCAACAGCTGGCCGGACAACGCCAACCTCGACAAGGCCCGGCGGCTGCTGTGGCCGGTCAAGCAGAAGTACGGTCAGAAGATCTCCTGGGCCGACCTGCTCGTGCTCGCCGGCAACGTGGCCCTTGAGTCGATGGGCTTCAAGACCTTCGGCTTCGGCTTCGGCCGGGAGGACGTCTGGGAGCCCGAGGAGATCTTCTGGGGTCCCGAGGACACCTGGCTGGGTGACGAGCGCTACGTCGGCGAGGCCGAGATGGCGCCCGAGGTCGGCGCGACCGAGATGGGCCTCATCTACGTCAACCCCGAGGGCCCGAACGGCAACGCGGACCCGCGGGCGGCGGCGTACTTCATCCGCGAGACCTTCGCCCGGATGGCGATGAACGACGAGGAGACCGTCGCCCTCATCGCCGGTGGTCACACCTTCGGCAAGACCCACGGCGCCGGCGTCGCTGACGACCACGTGGGCCCCGAGCCCGAGGCCGCCCCGCTGGAGGCGCAGGGGCTGGGCTGGCTGAGCACCTACGGCAGCGGCAAGGGCGCGGACACGATCACCAGCGGTCTCGAGGTGACCTGGACCGACCGGCCGACGCAGTGGAGCAACCGCTTCTTCGAGATCCTCTTCGGCTTCGAGTGGGAGCTCACCACCAGCCCCGGTGGCGCCAAGCAGTGGGTCGCCAAGGACGCCCCGGAGATCATCCCGGACCCGTACGACCCGTCGAAGAAGTACAAGCCGACGATGCTCACGACCGACCTGGCGCTGCGCGTCGACCCGACGTACGAGAAGATCTCGCGCCGCTTCCTGGAGAACCCGGACGAGTTCGCGCTGGCGTTCGCCAAGGCCTGGTACAAGCTGCTGCACCGGGACATGGGTCCGGTCAGCCGCTTCCTCGGGCCGTGGGTTCCGGAGCCCCAGCTGTGGCAGGACCCGGTGCCGGCCGTCGACCACGAGCTCGTGGGTGACGCCGACGTCGCCGCCCTCAAGGCGAAGGTCCTGGAGTCCGGCCTCACGACCGCCCAGCTGGTCTCCACCGCCTGGGCCTCCGCCGCCAGCTTCCGCTCCACCGACAAGCGCGGCGGCGCCAACGGCGCGCGGATCCGTCTCGAGCCGCAGCGCAGCTGGGAGGTCAACCAGCCCGAGCAGCTCGCGACGGTCCTGGCGACCCTCGAGGGCATCCAGCGGGAGTTCAACTCCGCCGGCGGCGCGAAGATCTCGCTGGCGGACCTGATCGTGCTGGCCGGCTCGGCCGCCGTCGAGAAGGCGGCGCGCGACGCCGGCGTCGAGGTGACCGTGCCGTTCCGCCCGGGCCGCACCGACGCGAGTCAGGAGCAGACCGACGTCGAGTCGTTCCGGGTAATGGAGCCGCGCGCCGACGGGTTCCGCAACTACCTGCGTCCCGGCGAGAAGACCCAGCCGGAGGTGCTGCTTCTCGACCGTGCCTACATGCTCAGCCTGAGCGCGCCCGAGATGACCGTCCTCGTCGGCGGCCTGCGCTCCCTCGGGGCCAACGTCGGCGGCGCGAAGCACGGCGTCCTCACCGACCGGCCCGGCGTGCTCACCAACGACTTCTTCGCCAACCTGCTCTCCCCGGGCACCCGGTGGAAGGCGTCGGAGTCCGACGAGCACGTGTACGAGATCCGCGACCTGGCCACCGATGAGGTGAAGTGGACCGCCACCGCGGTCGACCTCATCTTCGGCTCCAACTCCCAGCTGCGGGCCCTCGCGGAGGTCTACGCCAGCGAGGACGCGCGCGACAAGTTCGTGGCCGACTTCGTCGCAGCCTGGTCCAAGGTCATGGAACTCGACCGGTTCGACGTCGCCTGACCCGGCTCCAGCCGACGAGCCCCGGTCGATCCAAAAGCGATCGACCGGGGCTCGTTCGCTTTTGAATCCGGTCATCTGGGCCGGGCAGCACAGCTGGTCGGGCGAGTCCGGTGCGCTTCTTGAGTGCGCCTTCAGGCCGGGTACGGGACCGAGTTGCGTGCCGCACGCAGGGCGGCGGCCCACCAGGCGAGCTGGTCCAGCAGGGTTTTGGCGTACCCGGGCGCCTGGGGGTCCAGCGGCTGACCGTCTTCCCACGTCGTGCGGTAGTTCGGGAACGCCAGACCATCGCGGATTGTCACGGCGTGCAGTTCGGTGAGCACGTTCTCCAGGTGGAGGACGGCGTGGCGCCCGCCTGCCGCACCCCCGTAGCTGACGAAGGCGACGGGCTTGGCCGTCCACTGGGTGAAATGCCAGTCGATGGCGGCCTTCAGGGACGCGGGGTAGCTGTGGTTGTACTCCGGCGTGACCACGATGAATGCGTCCGCCTCGTTGAGGTGGGACGTCAAGGACGCCATTCCGTCGGGGCGCGGGTACGAGTCGCCGGCGAACTTTGGTGACGCTGCCGGCAACGACAGTGGGATCTCGGCGTCGGCGAGATCGACGACGTCGATGTCGAACCCGCCGTGCTCGCGCGCTCGGGCGGCGACCCAGGAGGCGACGACAGGCCCGAACCGGCCCTCCCGAACGCTCCCGATGATGATGACCAACTTGTGCTTCTCGCTCATGGGCTCCACGGTCCATCGTCCGGACGTTGGCAACCAGACCGGGCGCAGGCTGGCCCTCCTGGGGCCACCCTGCGGGGTTCGATGCGCTGGGAGACCGCGCTAGGCTCCAGGACATGAGCACGCCGCTGGGCGACTTCATCCGCGCCAAGCGCGACAGCATCCAGCCGGAATCGTTCGGGCTGCCTGATCGGGGCCGCCGCCGGTCGCCTGGGCTACGACGCTCAGACCTCGCCACGCGTGCCAGGATCAGCGTCGAATACCTCACCCGCATCGAGCAAGGACGAGACCGTAACCCGTCCCCCGCGGTCGTCAATGCTCTTGCGGACGCCTTGAGCCTCGATGTCGCCGAGCGCAATCACCTGCGCCACCTCGCCAAAATCACCGGCGGAGGGTGCGCGGGGCGCGGGCGGCCGGCGCCGCCCAACCGCCAGGTCCGGCCCACCGTCCTGGAGACCCTCCGACTCCTTGAGCCCGGCGTCGCATTCGTCACCAACCGCCTGGGAGACGTGCTCGCATACACGCGCGAGTTCGAGCTGCTGATGCGTGGGATCGGGCTGCTCGAGAGCGGGACGCCGAACCTGACGCGCTACGTGTTCACCAATCCGCACGCCCGGACTGTCTTCCCGGACTGGGACCAGGTGGCCGACGAACGAGCGTTCGAACTGTGGCTCGGGCCGTCTGCGGAGACCTCCGAATGGTTCAGGGCCGAGCTCGCCCCCCTGGCCGGACAGGAGTTCACCCGACGACTCCACCGCCACCTGCCCCCACCGCACGTCCCGCTTCGGGTCAACCACCCCAGTGCGCACGAGCTTCGGTGGCAGCGAGAGAAGCTCGAGTTGCCGAAAAACGACGCACAGGAGCTGGTCGTTCTCCTGCCGGCTGATGACGCGACGGCGCGGGCCATGAATCGGCTGCGGCACCAACCCGACCGTATGCTTCGCGCGGTTGTCTAGCTCATGGCATTGACCCTTTCGCCGATTACCCGCTACCGACTGGCCCTTGCCGCAAAACGTGACGGCAGGCGCGGCCGGTCGGGCCAGCAATCCGGAACTGCTGACGCACGTCACGCTCGAAAGGTCTCGTCCGCGACCAGTACCGCACCCCGCACCGCCCGTTGCAGCGGGCGTTGCATCGCCTCCGGGCGGCGTGTCCGGCCTGGTGAGTGAGCTGCCGAAACGTCTTGACCTCAAGATCGATCGCGGTGTGTGGTGCGGCTCGACCCGCTCGAACTTGCCCACCAAACGAGGCGAGTAACTTGTCCGTGGCCCTGTCCCGTCCGGCGGCGTCTACGCTGTTACCGAGAAGGGTGGATCATGATCGTGACATGGTGCCGGGCACTGCCTCCTTCCTTGTTCGGGGTCGGCCGATGAGCGCAATCGCATTCCTCAACATCGCCATGCACGGTCACATCAACCCAACGCTGCCGATCGTGGCCGAGCTTGTTCGGCGTGGCCACTCCGTCACCTACCACACGACGCCCGCCTACTCAGAAAAGATCGCGGCCACCGGCGCGCGAGTGCTCCTTTATTCCGGGGATGACATACCGCTTTCCGGCCCGCCAGCGCCGGTCACGTTGATGGAGCAGCTCGCGCGCACCGCCGTACGCGTGCTGCCCGCCGTCCTCACCGATCTGCGCGGCGCCCTACCCGATCTGATCGTGCACGACTCCGCCTGCCTGTGGGGGCCGGTGGCCGCCCGGGAACTCGGCGTGCCGGCAGCGTCGTCGTTCACCACGTTCGCGTTCAACCGGCACGTGCCCAGCCCCACCCGCGGCTCCTGGGAACTGCTCGCCGCGGCGGCGGCCCTGCCCCGCTCCGCCGGGGGGTACCTGAGGTCGCGCTGGGAGCTGCGCCGCCGGTACGACACGCGTGGGGTGCCCCTGGTCGACCTGGCGAACATCCGTCAGCCGCTCAACCTGGTCTACACCTCGCGGGCGTTCCACCCCGAGGCCGACAGCGTCGACCAGTCCTACCGGTTCGTCGGACCGAGCACCGGCGCCCGCCCAGCCGACTCGTCGTTCCCTCTCGATCGGCTGCGGGACCCGGTGCTCTACGCCTCGCTGGGCACGGTTTTCGGCGCCGACCCGCGGCTGCTGTGCAGCTTTGCCGACGCGCTCGCCCCGCTGGGTGGCACCGTGATTGTCGCCACCGGACCCACCGATCCCGCCGCGCTCGGTCCGCTGCCGGCCAACGTGATCGCCCACCGCTCCGTACCTCAGCTGGAGGTGCTGTCCCGGGCAGCGCTGTTCGTCACCCACGGTGGGGTGAACAGCGTCAACGAGGCGCTGTACGCCGGCGTCCCGATGCTGGTGGTCCCGCAGGGCGCTGACCAGTCGTTGGTGGCTTCCCGCATCGTCGAGCTCGGTGCCGGCCTCGCGATCCGCACCGAGGACGTCAACGTGGCGGTCGTCCGCGCCCTCGCCCAGCGCCTGCTCGACGAGCCCCGATTCCGGGCCGCCGCGAGTACCCTGCGGGTCGCCCAGCGCGAGGCAGGCGGCTATTCGCGCGCCGCCGACGAACTCGAGCGCTATGTGCAGCAGACCAGCCGGGTCACTCAGCCGGTCTCTGCCGATCTGCCACCGCAGGGCTGACCGGTGTCCCCGCTCGTCGCCATCCTGCTGCTGTTCGGCGGGCTGTCCGAGGCGCCGGGCGTCTCCTGCCCGTGGTGGCACGCCTGTCTGGCGTGTCGCACATCAGGGTGGTCGGGTTGATGCTGGCCGGCGCCGTGGTCGACGGCGCGGTGTTCGCGCTCTGGCCGCTGTCCGCGTGGACCGTTGCCGAGCTGATGCTGCCCACCGCACCGTCCGACGAGGCGGCGCTGGTCTGGACACCAGGCCTGGCGGCCCCGCTGCTGCTTGCCGCAGTCCTCGCGTTTCCGCTGCTCGGGCCGCTGCTGCACCTGGTCCTCATGGTGGGAGTGGGGAGCGGCCTCGCCGCTGCGCTCGCCACCGCGGCCGGGCTCGGCTGGTGGGATGCCGCCGGCTGCGTGGCCATCGCGGGGGTCGGGCTCGGCGTCGCTGTGGAGGGCGTCCGCCGCCTGGTCGTGAGGCTCAACAGGCCAAGAGCCCCGGAGCCACAAACGTGATCGAGTTTGCGCTCCTGCTGCTGCTCGGCGCGATCGGACCGGTCCTGCTCGCCGAAGCTCTGCTCGCCCGCTACGAGGTGCTGGTCTATGCCGCAGGGTGGCGGGATCCCACCATCGCCCGCCCCAAGGGCATGCCCCCCGCCCGGGGCGCGAAGCCGGACCGCCCCCCGGACGCGTACCTGGTCTATCTGGACGGTATCGGGAAACGCCGCTTCCACGACACCCGCGACGGCGGCCGACTGGTCAAGTCCCTGATCGACGGGGCGCCGGAGCTCAGGGTGCTGGGCCAGGTGCAGCCCTACTCCCCGCTGGCCCTTCCGCTGGTCGACCGGCCGGTGTGGGTATGGCTGCGCCGCCACATCGGGCTGCTGCTGTTCCTGCACAACGTGATGCAGATCTTCGTCGCCGCCGACCGCCGGTACCGTCCCCTGTACAACCGCGCCGTCGGCGCGCAGATCGCCACGCAGCTCCGGCTCGCTGGTTACCGGCGTGACAGCGGGATCCCCGTGGTGATGCTCAGTTACAGCGGCGGCGCCCAGGTCGCCACCGGCGCGGTGGACGAACTGTGGTCCCAGCTGCGCTCCCCGCTCTGGCTGATCACTCTGGGCGGGTTCCACAACGGGGCCAACGACATCAGCCACGCCCGACACCTCGACCGACTCACCAGTGCCGGCGACCGGATCGAGCGAGTCAGCAGCTGGATGTTCCCGCAGCGGTGGCGGCTGTTCCGGTGGAGCGGTTGGAACCGGGCTGACCGCGACGGGAAGATCACGGTGCACCGGCTCGACCCGGCCACCCACGTCGGTCCGCGCAGCTACATCAGCCCGGAGGCCCGGCTACCCGATGGCCGCAGTTACCTCGACCGCACGGCTGACACCGTGATCGCGCTGATCCGGGACCGCCTCAGCGCGACCGCGAGAACCGACGGCCCGCAGTCATGAACGGACGAGGCCGGTGACCTGAGGACAGGCTCCCACCCGGTTGTCCGTGTGTGCCGCGCATTCACGGGTAGAGCGCAGCATGCGTCAACAGGTGCCACGGCGCCGAGACCTGAAGCGGAGTCCCGGCTCGCGCTGGGAACGGTTCGTGCGGGCGGGTGGACGGGGTGCCGCCGAGGACCGGCTCGTCCAACGACTCAAGGTGCGAGAGCGGGCGGTCCGGGTGTACGGCGGAGGCATCGTGGCCCTACAGGCGGGCATCGCTGCGGTGACCGCCTGGCTGCTGTCGCACGAACTGACCGGCAATCCCAGTCCCGTGTTCGCTCCGCTCGCTGCGGTCGGGACTCTGGCCGTGTCCGTAGGGCAGCGGGTACCGCGGATCGTCGAGCTGGTCGTGGGTGTGGCGCTGGGGGTGCTTGTCGGTGATGCGCTGCTGTCCTTCATAGGCATCGGGCCCTGGCAGCTCGGCCTGGTTGTCGTCATGTCGATCCTTACAGCCTTCGCACTCAGCAGTCGGCCGGCGGTGGTGATCCAGACGGCGAGCACCGCGGTACTGATCACCACATTGAGCCCGCAGGCCCCGAACGTGGAGTTCTCCCGGTTCGTTGACGCGCTGCTCGGCGGTGGTGTCGCACTGGCCACGGCGATCCTCTTGCCGGTCAACCCGTTGCGAGTCGTCAGGCGTGCTGCCGGACCGGCGCTGCGAACGCTGGTCGAACAGCTGACGGAAGCGGCAGCGGCGTTGTGCGAGCGCGACATCGAGCGGGCGATCCGTGCCCGGGACCGACTGCGCGGCAACCAGGAGGAACTTCGGGTGTTGCGGGAGGCGGTGGCGGGCGCACGGGAGGTTACCCGGCTGTCTCCGTTGTCATGGCGGCACCGGCACGGCGTGCTCAGTCACTACGCCCGAACCGCCGAGCCGTTGGGGAGGGCGATGGGCAACAGCGGGACGATGCTCCGTCGAGCTGTCACTGCCATTGAGGACAAGGAGCCGGTCCCGGCCGCGATGATCGATGCGGTTCTCGCCCTTGCCGGGACGGTGCGGATACTTCGGGACGAGTTCGCGGCACGACGGGAGCCGCACAACGCGCGGGCGGAAGCCCTGCAAGCCGTGCGCCATGCCGGCGCAGCGTACGGGGATGACATTGGTTTTTCCGGGACCGTCGTCCTCGCCCAGATCCGCACCACGGCGAGCGACCTGCTCGTCGCGTCCGGCCTCTCCCAGGCGGAAGCCAACAGGCGGGTCCGGTGCGCCTTCGGCAGGCTGCCGGATCCGTCGCAACAAGCCCGGCAGACTGGGACTACCGGCGATAGCGCCGATCATCCGCGCCTGACGCCGGATGCGTCGGCCCGGCGGCGGTGATGGCCGCCGTCGAGGCCCAAGCGTCGCATTCATCGTGCGGCCGGTGCGTCGGCCGGATGAGCCCCCGGGTCCATCGGCTTGCGGAGGCGCTCGACCAGATCGCCCGCCGCCTCGATGTACGGCTCGTCGGACTCGCGGGGTCCGTGTCCCTTGATAGGTGGTGGGACGCTGTCGCTGGGTGGGATGGCCACGTCGCTCGGGTCTCGGAGGCGGCGGTCCACCGTCGCCGCCGGGCCGGTGACGGTGGGCGGCCCGTCCGGCCGGTGGGCGGAGAAGATCCATCCGCCGATCGGGTCGGTGTCGCGCCACAGGTTCAACCATCGCCAGCCGACTCGACCACCCACATCGTGCAGCATGTCGTCGTCGATGTAGGCGGGGAAGAGCCGGGCGTAGAGCCGGCGCAGTGGTGAGCCATAGGTGAGCAGGGCGACCCGTCCGCTGACGTGGCGCGGCAGTTGGAGAACGGTCGCGGTGACCAGCACGGAGCCGTGGCTGTACCCGGCGAACAGGACGGCGTTGCCGCTTTCGACCAGGTAGGTGATGCGTCGCACCAGCTCCGGCACGGCCCGTTCGGCGTAGCAGGGCGGCGCGAAGGGGTGGGCCGCGCGCGGCCAGAAGGTGGCCAGATCCCAGAGAACGCCGACGTGCCGCCGGAAGCCGGCGGTCCCGTAGGCGAAGATTCCGCCGATGACCAGACTGAGCATGGTCGCCGCGATCAGGTAGCTGCCCATCTGGATGCCGAAGTCGACCAGGCCGGCTGGCACCCCTAGGTACCGCTCGAGTGCGGCGCCTGGATACAGCCCGAGCAGGTCCAGTGCGGTGGTTGCCGCGCCGAGTCCGGCGAGGCAGGCGTAGACGACGCCCAGCGGTATCAGCCATTCGGTGAACCGGGCCCGAACGATTGCCTGCTGCACCTGCCGTAGCCGGGGCGTGGTCTCCGCCGGCGGGTCGGGGAAGTCGCGTGCGACGATCGCGGCCGCCACGCGGGAGCGGTCGCGCCGGGAGATCAGGGTCACCACGCCGGCGACGACCAGCGTGATCAGCGCCGCCCGGAAGAAGCCGTAGATCGCCCAGGTGTACGCGGCTGGTGGGCGGGGGACCAGGTCTTGTGGGGCTGATGCGGTGCGGTCCAGGTAGTCGGCCACCCGGTGGACGAGTTCGGCGGAGAACGCCACCGCGAGACCTCCGGCCGCGGTCGCGGTCGCCAGCGCGCCCAGCCCGAGTAGCGGCGGGTGACCCCGCTGTCGGTCCGGGCGCCACAGCAGCGCGGAGGCCAGGGCGGCCAGCAGCCCGGCATGAGCGACGAACAGCCAGGTGAGGGTCGAGCCGTAGCCTGGCAGGCCACCCCCCTGCTGCCAGCGCGAGGGGCTGGTCAGGACGTGGGCGCAGACCGCGACGGTGAGACCGACGGCGATGGTCCGCAGCAGGCGGGCGGCACCGTCGAGCCGCTGGTTCGCGGGGGCCCGGTCGATCAGCGGGGGAGTGCAGAGCAGGGCCACGCAGGTGGCCAGGACGCCTCCCGTTGCCGCAGCCAACACGATGGTGATGGCTGAGGCGCCCTGTGCGGCCCGGGCGGCGAGCAGGCTACCGTCCAGTGTCGCGAACGCAGCAGCGATGTGGATCGAGCGCAGCCGTCCCACCAGTGGCTCGGCGTCCCACTGGCCGACGGTGCTGAGCGGGTGCCCGGACACCACGCTGTCCGGCGGGCGGAACGCCTTGAACGATCGTCCCGGGCGGGTGCTGGCCCACCAGATCAGGCCGATGGCGGCGGCCGGCACCAGCGCGAGCACCGCCAGCCGCAACCCGGTGGGACGTTCACCCAGCCAGGACAGCCAGCTACGACCAGACAGGCAGGCCGAGGAGGACATGCACTGCCAGGCGACGAGGTCCAGCGCCACGCCGACGGCGGCTAGCACGTAGAGCGCGGTCAGGGTGAGGCCGAACACCCGGCACAGAGATCTGACCACCGCGTCGGAAGCCGGGTTTCCCGGGCGCATCCAGATCGCCGCGTTGAGCAGCAGAAACGGCAGCAGGAACAGCAGCGAGAGGGTCCGAACCGCGGTGCCGGAGGGCAGTTCACTCCACCGGTACGCCTCCAGGGTCGCCCCGCTCGGGCCGCTGACCTCCGAGCAGCCGGGTCGTGGCCGGTAGAAGCCCGCGCTGCGATCCCCGGCGACCTGCTGCACGTTCGGTCGGTCCAGCACCTGGGCGGCACCTGCGGCGGCGATCCCGTGGACCCGCAACTCCACCACGTCGTTCGGCGTCGCCGGCCCGCTCACTCCCGGTGGTACATCTGCCATCGACCCTCCGAGACATCTCGGCAGCCCCACCGCAGGTGGCGGGCTGGGGATGGTCCCGCCGGCCGAGTGGAAGGCGGATCTACCCCACCCGACGGGCTCTAACCCCGGGACGCGGGACTGGTGCCGCCCGGCACGACCACCGTGCCCGCCGACCCCGGCGGTCGGCGACGCGCGTGAGCCCTGCTCACGCAAGGAGCGGGCGGGTGTCAGGGAACCCGTACGTGAATCCGGCGGAGTCCCGGCGGATGACGACTACAAGTAGCAGCGTGCCCTAACATGCCGATATAAGACTTTTGTCGCGGTATGCAGGGGTTACCGAAGGGCGGTAGGAGTTCTTGCTAGCCGGCACGGATAGGCAACACGGTGAGGTTGATCTGCGGGCGGCCCTGTCCGGCCCGCCGGTCACCCGGCGTTCGGGTCGGCGAATCGCCGCGGTGCTGGTGCTGGCGCTGGCGGTGTTCCTCCCGCTGGTTGTGCATGTTCTCGAGCTCAGGTCGCACCGGGAAGCCGCTCCGCCCGTGATCCACACGTTCCATGTCAGCCCGAGCGGTGACGATGCCCTCGACGGCTCCTCGCCCGCCAGAGCATGGCGATCGCTGGACAAGGCTGCCGCCTTCGCTTTCAAGCCGGGAGACAAACTCCTGTTCCAAGGGGGTGCGCGCTTTCGGGGGAGCCTGACCTTCGGACCCGGCGAGGCGGGTGACGCGGCGAACCCGGTCGTCGTCGGCACCTACGGCGGCGGCCGTGCCACGATCGAGGCCGCCGGCGGCGCGGGGATCAGGGTGCACAACACGGCCGGCATCGAGATTCGCGACCTGGTGATCGTCGGCGGCGGGGCGGACAGCCGGGGCACCAGCGGGATCGAGTTCTACTCCGACGTGACCGACGGCCGGAAGCTCGACCACGTGGACATCTCCCGGGTCGAGGTGAGCGGATTCAAGAACGGAATCCAGATCGCCGCCGGCCCGAATTCCACCGGCTTTCGTGGCGTACGGATCCGTGCTGCCAACCTGCACGGCAACACGGAGAACGGGCTGAAGAGCTTCGGGCCCAGCTTCGACGCCGCGGCGCCGCGGTACGCGCACGAGGACGTCGTCGTGTCGGAGGTCGAGGCGCACCACAACCCGGGAGACCCGACCAATCACTTCAACAACACGGGCAGCGGAATCGCGCTCGGAAGTGTGCGAGGCGGGCGCATCGAGCGGTCCACCGCACACGACAACGGGTCACTGGCTTCGGCGCCCGAAGGGCCGGTCGGGATCTGGACCTGGGATTCGACCGCCGTGGTCATGGAGCGCAATGTCTCGTTCCGCAACCACACCGCCGGCTGGAAGGACGGCGGTGGCTTCGACATGGACCAGAACGTGTCCTCGTCGGTCCTGCAGTACAACCTGTCCTACGACAACGACGGCGCCGGGTACCTGCTGTACAGCGGCCAGATGAACGCCGCGCACACCGACAACGTCGTCCGTTTCAACATGAGCATCAACGACGCCCGCAAGCTGCCCGAGTACGCGGGCATCCACCTGGCCGGTTCGGTCAGCAACGCCGAGGTCTACCACAACACCGTGGTGATGGAGGCGAAGAGCTGGGCCCCCGCGGGCATCCGCTTGCAGAAGTTCTTCGGTGGCTTGTCCAACATCGTCCTGCGGAACAACCTGATCGTCTCGGGCGGGACCAACCTCGTGCTCGCCGACGACTTCTCGACGGCCGACGTCCTGCTGCAGGGCAACAACTTCTTCGCCGAATCGGGAGCCTGGGCCGTTTCGTGGGCCGGGGCGTCCTACGCCAACCTGGACGACTGGCGCGCGGCGACCGGGCAGGAACGCCTCGGGGCGAGCGTCGTCGGATCGAGCGCAGACCCGCGTTTCGGCAGGGCCGATCGCGCCGGCTCACCGGCGCAACGGGCGAAAGCGCTCACGCCGCGCCGCGATTCGCCGCTGGCCGGTCGCGCCCTCCGCCTCCGGTCGCTCTTCGATGTCGATCCGGGACCGGTGGACTTCCTCGGCCGGCCGCTGGTCGGGGCCGGCACCGTCGGAGCCATCCAGCCCGCCACCTGAGCGACGGTCCGGCTCGGCCCCTTGTGGTCGTCGCAGGTTGAGGTCGCCGGGAGCCCGTGGCAGGCTCACGCCCCATGATCGATGACTTCGCGAAGACGTATCTGCACGGCGATCTGCGGGAGATTCGCGAGGCGATCCTCTGGAAGCTCGACGGGCTCGGCGAGTACGACATCCGCCGCCCCCTGACCGCGCCCGGCACCAATCTTCTCGGCCTGGTCAAGCACCTGTCGTTCTGGGAGGCCACGTACTTCGGCGAGGTCTTCGGGCGGCCGTTTCCCGAACCCCTGGGCCGCTGGGACGACGCCGAGGCGCGTGGCGGCGACATGTGGGCGACCGAGCACGAGACGCGCGAGGAAATCATCGACCGTTACCGCCGCGTGTGGCAGCACTCGGACGCGACGATCAGCGCCCTGGCCATCGATTCACCCGGCTACGTGCCCTGGTGGCCGTGCCCACAGGTCACGCTGTTCACCATCCTGGTCCACCTGCTCACCGAGACGAGCCGCCACGCCGGACACGCCGACATCCTGCGCGAACAGCTCGACGGCTCGACCGGGACAGCAGCCTGGGACGCCGACGCCCAGCGCGACGCGGCCTTCTGGGACGCCAGACGCGCGCAGATCGAGCGGGCCGCCAAGGCAGCCGATTCAACCCCTGCCTGAGGGCGTTCGTAGCCGGTGATCGTCGCCGTCGAGCGATGGTCAACGATGGTCTGGTGCAGGTGATCTGGGCATCGCGTCCGCATCGAGCGATCGCGCCGTCGGGATGGCGGCCGACCTCGTCAGGTCGTCGCCGAATCCGGCGGGATTCAGCAGCTGGAAGCGCCACGCGTCCCGGCACATCGCGGCGAGGTTCCGGGTCGTGCGCCAGCCCCACTTCCGGGCCGCCGCCCCCGGGTCGGCAACCAGTTCGGCCACGTCACCCTGCCGCCGTTCGACGATGTCGTACGGCAGGGACTTTCCGCAGGTCGCGCTGACCGCCCGGACGAGCTCCAGGACGGACGTCCCCACGCCGGTGCCGAGATTGAGGGTCTCCAGTCCCGTCACCTCGTCGAGCCGCTCCAGTGCGATGCGGTGCGCCTGGGCGACGTCCATGACATGGATGTAGTCGCGCACCGCCGTACCGTCCGCGGTGGCGTAGTCGCGGCCGAAGATGCTCAGCCGTTCGAGCCTGCCGATGGCGACCTGCATCAGATAGGGCATCACGTTCTGCGGGATGCCGCGGGGTCCTCGCCGAGCAACCCGCTGGGATGTGCGCCGACCGGGTTGAAGTATCGCAGCGAATAGACCGCCAGCTCCGGGTGCTGCCGGCAGGCGTCGGC